>CAYFXM010000054.1:0-14050 GCA_964346965.1 uncultured Actibacterium sp.
GCCGCCCGTCACCGACGCAGGGCAACTCCTCAATCCCCTGTTTCAGCAGGTAAGAGGGCGCACGCATGTTCACCACCTCGGCCCCGCCGGGATAGCCCTTGGGTCCTGCGCCGCGCATGAAGAGAATGCAGGTTTCGTCGATCTCTTCTGCTGGATCATCAATCCTTTTGTGAAAATCCTCTGGCCCGTCGAAAACCACTGCGCGCCCCACGAATGCATTCAAATCATCTGGGTTCGACAGGTATTTTTGACGGAAGGTGCTGCTGATCACGCTGGTCTTCATGATCGCGCTGTCGAACAGGTTGCCTGTGAGATTGATGAAACCTGCTTCGGGCAAAAGCGGATCGCTGACCGGTCGGATTACATCCAGATCAAGGCTACGCCAATCACCATAGTTCTCGGCCATTGTCTGTCCGTTGACGGTTAAGGCATCTGGGTGGGGAAGCAGATCGGCTGCTATAAGTTCGCCGATGACCGCCGGGACACCGCCAGCGCGATGGAAATCCTCGCCCAGATATGTGCCGGCAGGTTGCAGATTGACGAGCAGCGGTACGTGGTGGCCAAATTTTTGCCAGTCGTCATTGTCCAATGGTACACCGAGGTGCCGCGCGACCCCGTTCAGATGGATCGGCGCGTTGGTCGATCCGCCGATGGCTGAATTCACAACCACCGCATTCTCGAATGCTTTGCGAGTCATGACCTGCGATGGTCGCAGGTCATCCCACACCATGTCCACGATCCGTTTGCCAGTTTCATAACTGATCTGGCCGCGCTCCCGATACGGTGCGGGAATCGCGGCGGCACCGGGTAGTTGCATTCCCAAAGCCTCGGCCAACGAGTTCATGGTGCTGGCAGTGCCCATCGTGTTGCAAAACCCGACAGACGGCGCGGCCGAGGCGACCATTTGCATGAAGCCTTCACCGTCAATCTCGCCCGCCGCATGTAGTTCGCGGGCTTTCCAGATGACGGTCCCTGAACCAGCGCGTTCGCCCTTGAACCAGCCATTCAGCATTGGGCCAACCGACAAGGCGACCGCCGGGATGCCGACGGTTGCCGCCGCCATGAGCAGGGCGGGGGTGGTCTTGTCGCAGCCAATATTCAGCACGACCCCGTCGATCGGATAGCCGAACAGGGTTTCGACCAGCGATAGATAAGCTAGGTTGCGATCGAGCATTGCGGTCGGGCGTTTACCGCTTTCCTGAATCGGGTGAACCGGAATTTCGATCACCGTCCCACCAGCAGCGACCACGCCGTCCCGCACCCGTTTGCTGAGCTCGATGTGATGGCGATTGCAGGGGCTCAGGTCGCTGCCGGTTTGCGCGATGCCGATGATCGGCTTTCCGGACTGCAGCTCCTCCCGCGTGAGGCCGTAGTTCAGGTAACGCTCCAGATACAATGCGGTCATTTCGGGATCGTCAGGGTTCATGAACCACTTACGAGACCGAAGCTCCTCGGGGCGGATTTTTGTCATGGGTTTCTCATGCAATTCTTCGCCCGTTTCGTTGGGCAGGGTTGCGTTTGTTCATACCAAATAGCATGCTTTCGTCCTGTGAGCGATAACATATTCGCCAAAAACGCAATTGAAGAGGGCCCCATGGCTGATGCACGCAGGATCACGGTGATCGGAACCGGGCTTATGGGGTTTCCCATGGCGCATAACCTTCTGAAAGCGGGGCATAAAGTTACCGTTTGGAATCGCAGTTCAGAGAAAGCCGCACCCTTGCAAGCCTATGGCGCGCGGGTGGCAGAGACTTTGGGGCAGTCGGTCGACGGTGCCGAGGTGGTGATTAGCATGCTTTCGGATGGAAAGATTGTGGGCGGTGTGATCGCAGATCCGGATGTTCGGGCAAATTTGGGCGACGGAGCTATTTGGGTAGACATGTCCAGCACCAAGCCCGAAGAGGCGCGTGCTACCGAGAAAAGTCTAAACGGATTAGGAGTTCGCTTCATAGACGCGCCGGTGTCGGGAGGCACGAAAGGCGCTGAAGCCGCGAGCTTGGCGATTATGGCTGGAGGGTCGGGGGAGGATTTCGAAGATGTGAAAGATGCCCTGTCGAGCATGGGCCACCCGGTATGGGTTGGTCCCGTGGGTTCGGGGCAATTGGCCAAGCTTGCCAATCAGGCGATTGTCGGCATCACCATTGGAGCGGTCGCCGAAGCCATGTTGTTGTTGGAAAGAGGCGGGGCAGATCCCGCCGCGGTACGTGATGCGTTGAAGGGAGGCTTTGCCGACAGCACGATCCTTCAGCAGCATGGGCGGCGAATGACGGAACGAAATTTCATTCCTGGAGGCCTTTCTAGATTACAAGTCAAAGACTTAGATAACGTTCTGTCCGAGGCAGATACCTTTGGTCTAACCTTGCCCGTCGTGCAGCATATTCGGGATAGGTTCGCTCGTTATGTTGATGAAATGGGTGGGGGTGATAAAGACCACTCCGGCCTGTTTGAAGAACTGATGGACAGAAACGGGCTTTCCTAGATCAGAGAATCTTGGGCATTTTGTCCGGTATCGGTCGGATAAGGTTCCGCGAGAGATGCGAGATGATACGGTCGCAGGTCAGGTCTTCGTCATGAGAGATGGCCGCGTCCAGAATGGCTTTGTGTTGGTCTACATTCTCTGAAATGAAAACAAACTCCCGATCGCTGGAGATCATTTGTTGGCGGAACTGCTGATAGATGACCGAGTGAGTTTGTTGAAGGGTCGGTGAACCACAGGCGTCGATCAGTGTTTGGTGGAACTCAAGTTCAGCCGCCGTCCAGAGCGTCAAAAGCTCCGGTGTTTTTTGCCCACTGTGGACTCGTGTTTCTATGTGGGACAGCTTGTGATGGGCCGCAGAAAGCCGGGCTTCCCACGCGACCCCGCCCAAACGAATCGACAAGCAGGCCCCCTGACATTCGAGGAATATTCGAAATTGCGCGAGGTCGTGCTGCAATTCTCGGGACTGAGCCGGCAGCCGAAACCCTTTTTGTTCTTGGAAATCAACCAAGCCGACCGTCGATAGGCGGAACAGGATTTCACGTAATGTCGAGGCGGAGCAATCGTAATCCGCCCGCAGTTTATCGGCGCTAAGCCGCTGTTCTGGAAGAAATTCCCCATTCACCACGCGACTATGAAGGTCGTCATAAATTCTGCTGTTTTCCATTGTCCGTGGCCAGTCTTTACGCCTTTATTATCCATAATTTTGAGAATTTATAATAAACACGAAAAAATAAAAAATCTAAATATTTTCTTGCTTACTGATTGGGGCGAGTCTAGTTTAGTCATACCAAACTTGAGCATTCCAATCTACACAGTCGTTAATCCGCTGTGAGGTTTGGACATAGGGAGGACCAAAATGAAGCTCATGAAGAAACTGTCGTTGGCGGCATCTGTTGCTGCAATTACCGTCGGCTCGGCTGTTGCAGCCTCGGCGGAGACCACGAAGCTGCGTATCCAGACGCACTTCTCGCCTGAAACGCTTTCGGGAAAAATGGCGGCCGAGTTCATCGAGGACGTCACCGCGATGTCCAACGGTGAGATCGAGATCGAAATGTTCTACTCGTCCGCGGTTGTTAAGTCGGCAGAGACATTCGACGCGGCGGCCACCGGCATTCTCGATTGCGATATGACCGGCGGCTCGTACCAGACCGGTAAGAACCCGGCGTTCCAGTTCGCAGGCGACCTGAACGGTGGCTATGCAAACCCTTATCAGCAATATGCCTGGCTGCTGCATGGTGACGGCTATGCCGCGCTGAACCAGCTGTACAACGCCCATAACATGGAATTCGTCGGTTGGTGGATCCCGGGTCCGGAATCGCTGTCCTCGACCCGTCCGATCCGTGGCGTGGACGACTTCAAAGACTGGAAGTTCCGTTCGCCCCCCGGCATCATCACCCTGATCTTCAAAAACCTGGGCGCCTCGCCGATCGTGATGGATTTCAACGAGATCTTCACCGCGCTTGAAACCGGGATCATCGACGGTGCTGACGCGGCCAACCTGACCAACAACATCGGTCTGGGTCTCTATGACATCGCGAAGCACACCAACTATCCGGGTTTCCACTCGATGCCGGCTGACCACCTGGCCTGCCGCAAGGACGCGTGGGACGCGATGCCCGAGCATCACAAAGCGATCCTGAAAGTTGGCATGCAGGCGCTGGGTCTGAAGAACACCTCGATCAACGAAGTTCAGAACGCGAAAAACTCGGTCGTCATGGCTGAAAAAGGTCTGAACATGTACGAGTGGCCGCCTGAAGAGATGGCCAAGTATCGTGCGGCCGTTCAGACGGCATGGACCGAATTCGCCACCACGCCGGAAGCCAAGGCGCTGCTCGACAGCCACCTGACCTTCCTGCGCGGTATCGGCGCAATGGAATAGGAAACACCAAAGTTTCTTCCTCCGGGTGGCGGGGCTCCGGTTTCGCCACCCTCCTAGTTTCCTTGAACAGCCGGGCAGACTTGCCATGAAAATCACGAAGGTGACGAGCCATGTTCTGGGTTATGAATTGCCCGAGCTGCTCGGATACTCACAACAATATTATTCGAAACGGACCGCCCATCTCGTCGAGGTCGAGACGGATGAGGGTATCACCGGATGGGGCGAGTGTTTCGGGCCGGGCAATATTGCCGTTGCCAACAAAGGGATCGTTGAAGGTGTGATCGCACCGATGATCCTGGGCGATGACCCGCTGGACCGCGACGTCATCTGGCACAAGGTTTACAATCTCATGCGCGACCACGGACAGAAGGGGATGCCGATGCAGGCCCTGTCCGGCGTCGATATCGCGCTGTGGGATATCGCGGGCAAGGCCACAGGCCAGCCTATTCACAAACTGATCGGGGGAGCTCATCGCGACAGTGTCGCGGTTTACGGCTACGGCATGATGCTTCGCCCCGAACCCGCTGATGAATTAGTCGCGCGTTTCATTGACGAAGCGGCCGCGATCAAGGGCATGGGCTTTGCCGCGACCAAAATGAAGGTCGGTCATGGCCCCAAGGTTGACGTCAGACTGGCCGAAGCCGTGCGAAAGGGTGTGGGAGATGACTTCCCGTTCATGGTCGATGCCAATCATTGCTATACCACCAGCGATGCCTTCTACGTAGGAAGGGCGCTGGAAGATTTAGATGCCTATTGGTTCGAAGAACCTGTGGCCCCGGAAGACCTCGATGGCTATGCCGAATTGCGTGCCGGTTTGAAGATCAACATTTCGGGCGGCGAGGCAGAGTTCAACCGCTGGGGCTGGCGGAAGCTTTTGGAAAGTCGCGGGCTGGATATCGCGCAGCCAGAGGTGTGTGCCTTAGGCGGTATCACGGAATACCTGCGGGTGCTTGCGTTGTGTCATGCGCATTTCACACCGGTGATCAACCATGTTTGGGGCTCTGCCATTGCCGTGGCGACAAATCTGCAGCTTCTGGCGGCCATGCCGCCGCTGCCGGGCGGATTGCACCCGTGGGAGCCGATGCTGGAGTTCGACACCACGCATAATAGCTTCCGTGATAACCTGTTGGTGGAACCACTTGATATCCAAGGGCAAGTCGCCGCTTCAGGCGGCCGGGTTGCTATACCGCAAGGGGCGGGTCTGGGTGTCGAGCCGAACCGCGATTTTATTCGCAAATATACAATCGCGTAATCTAGGGAGGGAAGGACGTGACAGAGGAAACAGGCAGCTTGAAGGAATGGTTGATACCATTTGCTTTCTTGCTGTGTACCGGGTGGGTGGTCTGGCATATGCCGGCTTTCATTCTGGATTTCATCCCGCCGTCAAGCGCTAGCTTGTTCGACCAGATCAGCGAGTTGCACACCCGCAAGGATGTCACGCCGGATCTGGGCGGAGTCTTTGGAGGCCGCGCGGATATTATCGACTGGCTGGCCTTGGTGCTGATACCGATCACCTTCTACGTCGGTGCGCGTACGGTCAAAGTTGAACATATTGAGTTTCAGGACTGGCGTCCCATCGACCGCATCGCGCTGTTCGTGGGCCGCGTGACAATGATCATGATCATCTCGATGACGTGCATCATGCTCTATGAGGTCTTCCTGCGATATGCGATCGAGGCCCCAACCCTCTGGGCAAACGAATTGACTCTCTGGATCGCTGGGTTCGTGTTCCTGTGCTCTGGCCTTTACGCCATGCAGCAGCGCTGCCACATCCGAATTTTCCTTCTGTACGACGTGGTACCCCGCTGGATGCAGCGTGCCTTCGACATCATTTCCGCAGGGCTTGTGGTCATCTTTGCCTTCTTCATGGTCTACGGCAGCTACAAGCAGGTGTTCGTCACCAAATTCTACAAGTGGGAAATGTTCGGGACAGCGTTCGATCCGCCGATTCCCGCAACCCTGCAGCCGATGGTCCTCATCATCATCGTTCTCATCGCCATTCAAGCTGTGATCAATGTTATTTCTGACTGGAATCTCGAGCCGACGGTTCACACCAGCGCCGATGACATCGACGAAGAAGAACTTGAAGCAATTAAAAAGACTCTGGGGGCAGACTGATGGACGTCGGAACAATCTCAATTGTCCTGGTTCTGGGACTAATCACGCTTCTGGCCATCGGCATGCCGCTAGGGTTTGCATCGGCTGTACTGGCCCTACTCGTGCTGGTGATGAAGTTCGAGCCAGACCTTCTGATGAACCCGCTGCTGTTTGGCGACGGTTTGTTGACCGGGCGCCCAGGGACGGGGCCCTTGTATATTCTGACGCAGAAGATCTTCGACCTTCTGACGGAATACGTGCTCATATCCGTGCCATTGTTCATCTTCATGGCGTCGTTGCTGGAACGCTCTGGCATCGCCAAGGAAATGTACAACTCGCTGGATTACTGGCTGAGCCGTGTGCGCGGTGGTATCGCCATCGTGACCTCGCTTATGGCGGTTATCATGGCGGCGATGTCGGGCATCATCGGCGGTGAGGTCGTTCTGCTTGGCCTGATCGCACTGCCGCAGATGCTGCGGTTGGGATATGATCAGAACCTCGCGATCGGGACGATTTGTGCCTCGGGTTCGCTTGGAACCATGATCCCGCCGTCGATCGTTCTGATCATCTACGGCCTGATCACCGAGACCTCGATCAAGGCACTGTTCACCGGCGCCTTCGTGCCGGGCTTCATGTTGGCCAGCATGATCATCATGTACATTGTTGTCCGCACGCAGATTAATCCGAAACTGGCACCGCTTCCTGACCCAGGCGAGGACGATCCAACCGGTTTGCAGAAACTGGGTCTGTTTGGCGCGTTTATGTCGATCCTTTTGGCTGGCTTCTCGGCGATTCTTCTGGTGCGGGTAGTGTTTTTTACCGTGACCGGGCAGAACGCTGTGATCGAAGAAGGTGTTGAACCCATCGTTCTGGGAATGCCGTACCACATTCCATATATCGCTGGTGCGCTTGTTCTTGGCGTGGTGTTGGCCATGTTCGTCTTCGGACGTGAACGGTCGAAAGTTGGTTGGGAAAACGGCAAGGGTCTTGTGCCCCCGTTCACCGTGATCGGCGTGGTACTTGGCTCGATCTACGGTGGCATCACCGGGATCACCGAGGCCGCCGGTATGGGCGCTCTGGCCGTGTTTATCATCGCTGCCGTTCGCGGAGAGGCCTCTGTCGGGCTGCTTTGGGACAGTATGATGCGCACGTTGAAGTCCACCGGCACCATCATCTGGGTGACCGTCGGCGCCGCCGCGTTGTCGGGGGCCTATACTCTGGCTGGCGGGCCGAACTATATCGCCGAGCTAATTGTCGGGGCCGAAATGCCAACGATGCTGGTGCTTTTGACGATGATGGTGATCCTGCTGTTCATGGGCGCCTTCATGGACTGGGTCGGGATTGTTCTTCTGATCATCCCCGTGTTCCTGCCCATCGTGCAACGCCTGCCGATTGAAGAGATCGGTTTCATCGGACAGTTGCAGCCGCATCAAATCTCCATCTGGTTCGGTGTTCTGTTCTGTATGAACATGCAGGTCAGCTTCCTGTCGCCGCCGTTTGGCCCTGCCGCCTTCTATCTGAAGTCGGTGGCTCCGCCGCACATTTCGCTGACAGATATCTTCAAAGGCTTCCTGCCATTCATCGGTATCCAGCTGCTGGCCCTTTCGGTCCTTCTGATCTGGCCATCGATTGTGACACTGCTTCTGTAAACATATGCCGGGCATCTGTATTCGCAGGTGCCCGGCAATATTGGAGACGAGAAGTCTTGGGGTACCCCACGGTACGAAACTCCGCCCGATGAAAATCATTCCTACCCCAGTTAATTTTTCTTAGGCCGCAGAATCGCCGCGCCTCACTCGCCAGGAGCCTAGAATTGATCGAAACCAAACGCCCGATAAGGAACATCGCCTGCATAGGAGAGGCGATGATTGAACTGGTCGCACGGGATGACGACACGGCGTTGCTGAGTGTCGCGGGCGATACCTATAACTCCAGCGTCTACCTCAAACGCCTGCTGGGCGATGACGTAACCGTCTCATACGTGACCGCTTTGGGCCGAGATAAATATTCCGATCGCGTACTGGCTTCTATGCGGGCAAACGGCGTGGACACCTCCTGCATCGAGTATCGTGATGACCGCAACGTCGGTCTCTATGCGATCGACACCGACGAGCAGGGCGAGCGCAGCTTCACCTATTGGCGGTCCCAATCTGCGGCGCGAACCCTGTTTTCGGAGCCCTGTGAAGTTGGCCTGCACACGCTTGACCAGTTCGATCTTATCCTGCTGTCGGGGATTACTATTGCTGTTCTGCCGTCGGATGTTCGCGACAGGCTCGCGGCCTATCTGGACGGTTTCCGTGAAGGTGGCGGCACGGTTGCCTTCGACAGCAACTATCGACCGCAGCTTTGGGAGGATATCGAGACCGCGCGAGAGGTCACTATGGCCTTTTGGTCGAAAGCGGATATCGCGTTGCCTTCGGTCGACGACGAGATGTTGCTGTTTGCGGATCCGGACGAGGAGACCGTCGTCCAGCGTTTGAATACCGTTGGGGCGACCTGCGGAGCCCTGAAGCGCGGTGGAACCGGACCGCGTGACCTATCAGGCGCGACGCATGATCTGCAGCTCACTCAAGTCACTAAAATCGTGGATACCACCGCGGCGGGCGATAGTTTTAATGCCGGATTTCTGGCAGCCATTGTGAAAGGTGCTTCGATTGCCGAGGCGATGACCAGCGGTCACGAAATCGCGGCTCAGGTAATCCAGAAAAGAGGGGCCATCGTTTCGCTCAGGGAAGAGGGACATGGCTAAGGGTAGGGCAACGTGAAACGCATTCTGGTTGTGGGTGCAGGGCTGATCGGATCGCGCCATGTGGAGGCGGTACTGGCGCATTCCGAGTGCGAATTGGTCGGAGTTGTCGAGCCAAATGCTGATCTGCACAGCGACCCAGAGATCCACTATTTCGAGGACATGGGAAACGTTGATCTGCCTGTGGACGGGGCGATCATCGCAACGCCGACCGACCTTCACCACACGCATGGTATAGAAGCAGCCAAGCGTGGCTGGCATTTGCTGATAGAAAAGCCCGTGGCATCTTCTCCTGCCGAAGCCGCCGATTTGGTAGAGGCTGTGCGTGAAGCCGGTGTGCAATGTCTCGTCGGCCATCACCGCCGCTATCACCCCTCGATCCGAAAGCTGCGAAAGATCGTCCAGTCTGGCGAGATCGGTGCAACGGTGACGTCGACATTGGTTTGGGCGGTGCGTAAACCCGATGACTATTTCAACACTCAATGGAGGAAAGCCGGTGGAAGCCCGGTCATGATCAATCTTGTCCATGATATTGATCTCCTGCGCTTTGTTCTGGGTGAAATCACGGATATTTGCGGTTTCAGTTCTGACAAGGAGCGTCAGGGCGGACGGCCCGAAAGCGGAGCAATCGCGCTTCGCTTTTTGTCAGGGGCCTGTGGCACGATCAGTTTTGCCGATACTACGCCCAGCCCATGGGGGTTTGAGGCAGGTACCGCCGAAAACCCGAACATTGCCGCCACCCGGCAGGACATGTGGTGGATCACCGGGACCAAGGGCGGCATTTCCTTCCCGTCGATGACACTATGGTCGGGGGCGGAAGATTGGTCGCAGGCGGCAAAGCCATCGAAGCTGCAGATCGAAACCGCTGTACCGCTCGACGAACAGCTTTCCCATTTTTTGCAGGTCATGGATGGGCAGACACACCCGCTGATCGGACCAGATGATGCGGCGGAAACCCTTCGGGTGGCTTGCCAGATAGAACGCCTGTTGGCGGTAAGCTAGGATATGAGCCGCGCCAAACGCCCAGAGGTTTCCGGAAATCGGAAACAGAACGAAACCTTACTCGGCCGAGGAGGGCTGATATGACAAAACCAACGATCGGATTTATCGGGCTTGGGTTGATGGGGGCGGCGATGGTCAGCCGTCTGCAAGATCTGGACTATGTTGTCACGACCACGGTCAACCGTTCACGAACACGGATAGACGCCGCTGTTGCGCGGGGCGCGGTCGAAGTTGACTCTGCGCGAGAGGTCGCCGAGGCAAGTGATATCGTCATGCTGTGCATGGATACGAGCGCCTCGGTTGAATCACGTATGCGCGGGGCGGAAGGTGTGATCGCCGGCCTGCGTAGTGGAAGCGTGGTTGTCGACTTTGGAACCTCGCTGCCCGCCAGTACAAGGGCTCTTGGCCAAGAGGTGGCAGCCGCAGGCGGAGCAATGCTCGACGCGCCCTTGGGTCGAACCCCGGCGCATGCGTTGGAGGGCAAGTTGAACATCATGACTGCAGGTGACAAGGCAACCTATGACCGGGTCAAGTCGGTGCTCGGCGATTTAGGTGAAAATGTCTTCCACCTTGGACCTCTGGGGTCGGGCCATACTATCAAGCTGATAAATAACTTCTTCGGTATGACCGTTGCGAATGCCATGTCCGAGGCCTTTGCCGTGGCCGATGCTGCGGGTGTCGGTCGGCAGCAAGTCTATGACGTGATGTCCGCGGGTCCCCTGCACTGTGGCATGATGGACTTCGTCAAGGCGTACGGAGTGGATGGTGATCCAGACAAGCTGGAGTTCTCGATCCGGAACGCAACCAAGGACGTAGGATACTATGACCAAATGACGAAAGATGCTGGGGTGCAATCTCGGATCGCGCCTTGCCCGTTGTCAGCCTTGCGCGATGCTGTCGAAGATGGTCGCGGGGATCACATGGTCAGTCAGATGGTGGATTTCTACGCTGAACACCTGAAGTCCTGACGTGACTCAGGCCGCTGTGCTGAAAGAGAATGCCTCACTTGGCATTCTAATGACCCTTATCGCTTACTTGCTGTTTGCCTTGTTGGATACGGCAGTGAAGTGGATGTTGCCACTTGGCATTCCAGCGCTTCAATTGGCGTTCCTGCGTTATGCGGGCCATTTCGCGGTGAGTCTTGCGGATGCCGGGCAGAACTGGAAGGGCAATGACCTATTTCCCCGTCGCCACCTCTTTACCTTGACACTACGGGGAAGCCTTTTGGTGGTGGCAACGGTCGGTAATTTCGTCGCTTTGAAGTTTCTGCCTTTGACGATCACCTCGGCCATCATGTTTTCGGCGCCAATCATTGTGTGCTTTCTGGCTGGCCCCATGTTGGGCGAGAAGGTCGGTATTTGGCGTTGGTCGGCGATCATGCTGGGCTTTGCCGGGGTTCTGGTGATCATTCAGCCCTTCGGGGAGAAGTTCCAATGGGTTGCGTTGATTTCGGTCTTCAACGCGTTCTGCATGGCACTCTATTCCATCCTGACGCGCCGCTTGGCGGGGCAGGTCACTGCGCGAACCATGCAGTTCTATACTGGCGCATTAGGGACCTTGGTGCTGGCACCAGTAGCGATTGTGGTGTGGGTGCCATCCAGCGATCCGCTGGTTCTTTTCCTATGGGCATGGATCGGCTTTGCCGGTTGGCTCGGGCACGAAGTTCTGACCCGTGCCCATGCCCATGCGCCAGCCAGCACGTTGATGCCGTTCACCTACAGCTTTCTCATCTACCTGATTGTATTCAGCTATCTGATCTTCGACCACCTTCCACAGCGCCACACCTTGCTCGGGGCAGGGATTATCGTGGTTGCAGGGATTGTCATTTGGAAGCGAGAGCAAATTCGTACCGCCGTGGTGCAAGACGTAAACACCAAATAGGAAGAAACCGTTAGGCGATTTATCCGTTATCCTCGGCTTTGGCGCAGGACAGACGCGGCTGGCAACTCGAGATCTCTGAAGACAATCGTGTTGGCCGTGTAATTGAACCAGAACCGCTCGGTCCCGGTGTCGCGCAGACGCAATCCGTCAGGCAAGTCGAGTGTTTCCAGGCCCGCTTGGACGCAGGCTTCTTGCAACACACGCCGCCAGCCGGACAGGTCCAGCCAGCCTGCGACATATCTTACCCGGCCTTCTGAAACGACGACCGTCGTGCCGTTTTCGGTCGAGAGGGATGGTGTGGCGCTTCCTTCTAATGTTTCCTGATATCCGACCACATGACCTCCACCTTCCAAGGGAATTGGCATATCGGGGCGCAGGCTTTCGACGTAGGTGACTGTGGCATCCAAGCCGGGCAGGGCCGGGGGCAGCGGCACCGGTATATTCATGTCCTGATCCCTCGCGCCGCTGCGGGGACCGAAAACCAGTTGTGCCTCACTGGTCATCAGGGCTTGTTTCAGCGCATCGGACATGTGCATCAGCCCCGGCGCCGCAATGATCCGATAGCCGGCGAAATCCCGCGCCGAGGCGGGCAAGATGTCAACCGACAGACCTAGCGAGCGCATTGCACGGTAGGTTTCAAAGACCAGACCAAAATAGTCCAATCCCTCGCCATGCGGTTGGACCTTCCATGCGAAATCCGCATCATAGTCAAAGATCAATCCAACGGGTGCCTGGTCCACAACGACATCGGGCGTCTCGGCAAGTTCGGCTGCAACCTGTCTGGCTTCGGCGATGGCCGATGCATCCGCACTGTCGGGGCGCAGAAGACCTGCGTGCATTTGTTCCTGGGCCATCGGTGCCTGACGCCAGCGGAAATAGCAGACGGCTTCGGCGCCGTGCGCGAAGGCCTCCCAACTCCACAGGCGAACCATGCCGGGCAAAGGGGCAGGGTTGTAAGGTGCCCAATTCACCGGACCGGGTTGCTGTTCCATCACCCACCAGCGTCCTCGTCCGACGGCACGATAGAGGTCATGGTGGAACGCCTGAAAGTCTGGATCCCCCTGTCGGGCGTATTTGCGTTGACGTTCCGCATCCGCGCCGACGCGGTCTTCGAGGAAACCAAGCGGATAGCTGTCCCAACTTGCGATATCGAGATCACCCCCTACGTCGAAATGGTCGAAGTCGGTGATCCGACCCATATAGTTATGGGCGATCGGCGCCGTTGAATGGGCACGAATGATTTCGACCTGTAAGCGGTTGAATCTGACCACTTGGTCCGAGCTGAAACGGCGGAAGGCAAGGCTGTGTGACGGGTTCGGTTCAGTCACTGTGAGGTTAGGCAGGTCGATCTGGTCGAAATCATTATACTCCATCGACCAGAAAACATTGCCCCAAGCCTCGTTTAGCTTGGCGATGTCATCATATCGGTTGCGCAGCCAGCCCCGAAAGGCGACGCGCGCAGCGTCGCTGTAAGAGGCGGTCGTGTCGTGGCAGCCATATTCATTATCGGTCTGCCAGGCGGCCACATGCGGATTGGGGCCATAGCGTTCGGCAAGAAGCTTCACGATGCGTGCGCATTCTTGCCGATACCCCTCGTGGCTAAAGCAGTAGTGGCGACGAGAGCCGAACTTGCGCTTGCGACCATCTGTGTCCACCGCCAGCATGTCGGGGTGCTTCTCGATCATCCAACGAGGCGGAGTTGCCGTTGGCGTTCCCAGAACAACGCGAAGACCAGCTTCGCCCAGAACCTTGATCGCCCTGTCCAACCAATCGAAATCCAGCGCACCGGGCGCCGGTTCTAACCGTGACCATGCGAACTCTCCGATCCGCACCCACGTCAGTCCCGCCTCGACCATACGGCGTGCGTCTTCGGCCCAGATTTCTTCCGGCCAATGTTCGGGATAGTAGCAGGTGCCAAGGGTTCGTTTCATAGTCACAGGATCACCTGATGTTCGCGCTGGCCTTT
>CAYFXM010000055.1:0-13983 GCA_964346965.1 uncultured Actibacterium sp.
GTCGGTTGTTCGATAGCGTTCTTGGATCGGTATCTGCCGGGGTCATTGGATTGGACAATCAGGGCCGGATCGACTTTATGAATAAGTCAGCCATGCGCTTACTGGCACTTGGGGACGATGATTGTCATGGGCAACTATTGGACGCAGTCGTTGCAGAATTTCAGCCTCTCCTTGAACGCCTGCCAGAAGCACGACAGGCCACCGTACAGGAAGAGGTTAAGGTCGCGCGTGGAGGTAAGCTGGAAAACCTGTTGGTTCGCGCCTCGACCCGTCGCAATCCGGAGGGGGAGCCAGAAGGCATCGTTGTCGCCTTTGACGATGTGACGGACCTTGTTTCTGCGCAGCGTATGGCGGCGTGGGGCGACGTCGCCCGCCGTATTGCGCATGAGATCAAGAATCCTCTGACACCTATCCAGCTTTCCGCCGAACGTTTGAAACGAAAGTTCCGACCATTGGTTGGGGATCAATCTGACAGTCTGGAACAATATACTGAGGTTATCATTCGCCAGACGAATGACTTGCGTCGGATCGTCGATGAATTTTCAAAGTTTGCGCGGATGCCTGACCCAGAGATGCAGTTGACCGATCTAGCTGCCGTGTTGCGAGACGCAGTTTTGCTGCAAAAGAACGGGCAGCCGGATGTGTCATTTTTAGCCGAAATTCCCGATGGCGAAGCATTTGCGAATGCTGATAGCGGCATGATCAGTCAGGCACTGACAAACCTTATTAAGAATGCCGGAGAAGCTATTGAAACACTTCAGGAAAACCATCCAGAACGGAAGTTCAAACCGGAAATCCAAATTGCGATGGAGATCGAAGAGGACACTGCCAAGATAAGGATCGCGGACAATGGCGTCGGTCTGCCGCCTGACCGGGCAAGACTTTTCGAACCGTATATGACGACGCGTGATAAGGGCACCGGGTTAGGTCTGCCAATCGTGAAGAAAATTATCGAGGAACATGGCGGAACGCTTTCACTAGTGGATGCGCCGATTTTTAACGGAAACGACCATTTCGGCGCATTGGCCGAAATCAGGTTGCCACTGGTGCGCAATATGGCTGCCGTGGCGGAATAAGAAAGAGAGACGGGTACAATGGGCGATATTTTGATTGTCGATGACGAGAGGGACATTCGGGAACTCATCTCGGATATTCTGATTGATGAGGGCTTTACCACTCGACTGGCTTCGAATTCCGACGAGTGCATGAATGAGATTAACCAAGCGCCTCCAGCGCTTATGATCCTTGATATCTGGCTCAAAGATAGCCGGATGGACGGGATTGATATTCTTTCTACGGTCAAACGAGACAACCCAGATATTCCAATCGTCATCATTTCGGGTCATGGCAATATCGAGATTGCGGTCGCTGCGATCAAACAAGGGGCCTATGACTTCATCGAGAAGCCGTTCAATATCGACCAGCTTCTGGTTGTCATCAATCGGGCGATGGAAGCATCCAAATTACGGCGCGAGAACATGGAATTGCGGCGAAAGGATGTGACCAACGCCGATATGATTGGTTCAAGTTCCAGCTTTAAGCTATTGAAAGGACAGCTGGAAAAAGTAACCAGATCGAATGGTCGGGTAATGCTGACCGGTCCTTCGGGTTGCGGGAAAGAAGTCGCAGCGCGTTTTATTCATGAGCAATCCAACCGGTCGACCGCCCCCTTCATATCAGTCAATTGCGCGAGCATTGAACCTGAACGTATGGAAGAAGTGTTGTTCGGTCGTGAGGGCGGAGAGCGTGCCGTTGAGCCAGGGCTTCTGGAGCAGGCTCACGGCGGAATCATCTATTTTGATGAAGTTGGCGACATGCCACTTGGGACACAGTCGAAAATTCTGCGCGTGCTGGTAGATCAGCAGTTCCAGCGAGTCGGCGGTGGTGATCAAGTACGCGTTGATGTACGGGTTCTGTCCAGCACGAGTAAGGACCTCCCGTCCATGATTGACGCTGGAGATTTTCGGGAAGAGCTTTTCCATCGTTTGAACGTCGTACCGGTTCAAGTTCCTTCGCTTGAAGAGCGCCGGGAGGATATTCCAGAACTCGCACAACATTTTATTGCAGAGTTTAACAAATCACAGGGTTTGCCATTACGCGAGCTCGGGCAGGAGGCCGTCGCCCTGTTGCAGACGATGAATTGGCCCGGCAATGTACGCCAGCTCAAGAATATGATGGAACAGCTGCTAATTCTTGGTGAGGAATCGAGCGAAATTTCGGCCGCAGAGTTGCCTGCTCAGAAAGGCCAGGATTCTGGTGAGGAAGTGACCTTGTCCGCGGCCGTCGCATCGCTGCCATTGCGTGAAGCCCGGGAAGTGTTCGAACGAGAGTATCTTCTGTCCCAGATCAACAGATTTGGCGGCAATATCAGTCGAACAGCGACATTTGTTGGAATGGAGCGCTCCGCGCTGCATCGCAAGTTGAAGACGCTTGGGGTGGTTACATCCAGCAAGTCGGGTACGCGCGTGGCTGAGGTTGCCTCGGATTGACCCTTGCCGCCCCATCTGCAAAGGATGGGGCCTGACAAACAACCGGGGCGGTTGAATGAAGGTCATCATTTGTGGTGCCGGTCAGGTTGGCTGGCAAATTGCACGCCACTTGGCGAGTGAAAAGAACGACGTAACTGTGGTGGATAACAACGCCGCACTGGTGCGTCGGGCGACGGATGCGCTGGACGTACGAGGCATCTCCGGTTTTGCGTCATATCCGGATATACTCGATAAGGCCGGCGCGAGAGATGCCGATATGATTATCGCGGCAACCCATTCCGACGAGGTGAATATGGTCACCTGTCAAGTGGCCCACTCGGTATTCGCGATTCCGCGAAAGATCGCCCGGCTCAGGGCCCAAAGCTATCTGACAGCAATTTATTCGGATCTCTATCGCCGCGATCACATGCCTATCGACGTTGTGATCAGCCCCGAAAGAGAAGTCGCCGAAGCGGCCTTGCAAAGGTTGGACGCCCCCGCTGCCTTCGATATTGAGCGATTTCTCGATGGTAATGCTCGCCTGATCGGTATTGATCTGGACGAGGAATGCCCCGTTCTGAACACGCCGCTACGGCAGTTAACCGATCTGTTTTCAACCCTGAAATCAATCGTCGTCGGCATTCGCCGCGAGGGAACCCTCTTCGCGCCAGAGCCGCGCGACCAGTTGTTCGCCGGTGATCAGGTTTACGTCTTTTCAGAGTCCAGGGACGTCGACCGAACACTTGAGATCTTTGGCAAGACCGTACGCAAACAGGAGCGGGTGGTTATTATCGGAGGCGGCAATGTCGGTCTGGCGGTCGCTCAGGAATTGGAGGCGCGCACAAAGCGGATTCGCGCTAAGGTAATCGAACACAATCGGTCGCAAGCGGAATACGCGGCTGAAATCCTTGAGAAAACAATCGTCCTGAACGGGGACGGGATGAACATCGATTTGTTGCGCGAAGCAAATATCGAAAAGGCTGACGCCGTATTGGCGGTGACCTCAGATGACAAAACCAACATGCTTATCGCGGTCCGGGCCAAATCGATGGGCTGCAAGATGGCGATCGGCCTTGTAAACGATCCTACGCTTGTCCCGATGATGGGGCCGCTGGATATCGACGCGTATATCAACCCTCGGTCCACTACGGTCAGCTCTATTCTACGTCACATCCGGCATGGCCGGGTTCGGGAGGTCTATTCAATTGGCGATGCCGAGGCTGAGGTGATCGAGGCACAGGTGCTTTCGACCTCTCCAATGGCGGGACAGCAGATTCGGGATATTCCCTTCCCCGAGGGTGTTTTGGTAGGTGGGGTTATGAAGGGCAGTAAATACCACCGACCAGACGGATCCCTTAGGATCGACGAAGGCGATGTCGTCGCCTTATTCGCACTAAGCGAGGATGTGCCGGAAGTCGAGCGCCTGCTGCAGGTCTCGATCGACTTCTTCTAAGCCGATGCAACGCATTCTGAACGTCCATTTTGTCATTTTTCAAATGGGCATTGCCTCTGTCGCGATGCTGTTGCCGTTCTTACACGCGGTAACCATGCGGGATTGGGGTGTCGCACGCGCGTTCTTCTATTCTTCGATCCTGTTCTTGATTTTGACGTTGCTTCTGGGAATTGCCTCATACAACACGCGAGCGGGCAACCTGACAAGAAGCCATCTTTTGGCTTATTTGGCAGCCTTTTCCGCGATTCCTTTAATGTTGGCTGTCCCGTTTCACGAGGCCGTGGGAAACACCAGTTTCCTAAACTCCTATGTAGAGATGGTGTCCAGCATCACCACCACGGGTGCGAGCTTGTTTGACGACCCAAGTCGACTACCGCCCTCTGTTCATCTGTGGCGCGGCCTCGTCGGCTGGATGGGTGGTTTTATGATCTGGGTATGTGCCATTTCGATACTCGCGCCAATGAACTTGGGCGGGTTCGAGATTGCGTCAGGTTTTCGTCAGTTTGGGCAGGTCGACACCGGGCCAAAAGGTATGCTGCGCAGCGATCCTCGCGAACGGTTGTTGCGATTCACCCTG
The DNA here is from genome assembly GCA_964346965.1 of uncultured Actibacterium sp. Taxonomy (GTDB): domain Bacteria; phylum Pseudomonadota; class Alphaproteobacteria; order Rhodobacterales; family Rhodobacteraceae; genus Actibacterium_B. The sequence goes on from CAYFXM010000055.1 coordinate 4,499, forward strand.
AAGCTCTTTCCGGTCTATGCCGGGCTTACCGGCGGGTTGTGGCTGTTACTCGTTATGTCTGGGCAGGCACCATTCATTGGGTTCACCAACGCCTTGGCGACAATTTCGACGAGCGGGATTACCTCTTTCAAAGCTGGGGAACCGATTGGTAGCGGCCATATAGGCGAATTTATTGTTCTCTGTTTTCTGATCTTCGCGGTTTCGCGCCAGACCTTCGCGCTTGATTTCAACCCTCAGCAGGGTCGACAGCTTCGCAAAGATCCTGAAATTCGGATGGCGCTGCTTATGGTCATTGCGATTCCGCTTCTAATGTTCGCCCGTCATTGGTTTGGTGCGCTGGAGGTAGAAGAAGAACAGAATCTCGTCGCAGCGATACGCGCCCTTTGGGGAAGTATTTTCACGGTTATGTCTTTCATGACCACGACTGGATTCGTGTCAGCCGACTGGGGCGACGCGCAGCAATGGTCCGGACTTTCAACGCCTGGCATGATCTTGCTCGGATTGGCAATGGTCGGAGGCGGTGTCGCTACAACAGCTGGCGGAGTGAAGTTGCTTAGAATCTTCGCGCTTTATCAGCATGGGCGTCGTGAGATGGACAAACTCATCCACCCGTCATCGGTAGGTCGAAGCGGTACAGCCGAGATCGCCCTGCGCCGCAAAGGAGCCTATGTCGCTTGGGTCTTTTTCATGCTGTTCGCGGTCAGTCTGGCGGTCGTTATGATGGCCTTTGCCGCCTTTGGTCTAAGTTTTGAGCAATCAACTGTTTTGGCAATTGCTGCGTTGTCAACGACAGGCCCGTTGACGGCAATTGGCGGTGAGGTCCCAATCTTCCTTTCGGAATTGGCGGATGGCGCGAAGGTTGTATTGGCCGCAGCGATGGTTCTTGGGCGGTTGGAAACACTCGTGATCATCGCCCTTTTCAACCCGGAATTTTGGCGCAGCTGATGTGACGTATGTGAAAAGCCGATTAACAGGCTGAATTTGGGGGTGGAATCATTTCAATTCCACATACATACTCTGCATCGTGTGAACATATCGCTGTCCAACAAGGGGCAGAGCAACAAATAAAAAGGCAAGAGTTTCAATGGCTGCCGATAAACAAAACTTGCAGGACGCTTTTCTGAATAATGTTCGGAAATCAAAAGTCCCGGTGACTATCTTTCTTATTAACGGTGTGAAGCTTCAGGGCGTCATTACCTGGTTTGACAATTTCTGCGTTCTTCTGCGCCGCGACGGGCAATCGCAGCTTGTGTATAAACACGCGATTTCCACAATTATGCCGGCACAACCGATCTCGCTTTACGAAGGTGAAGAAGGATAGCGCAGGACTACGACCACAACCCTCGTCCGACTCGCGCGTGGGTACTGCATCCCGAATTAACCTCTGACCGTGACCGACGTCCGGCGGTGTCGGCGTTGGAGGAAGCTGTTTCTCTCGCCGCCGCCCTTCCTGGACTTGAGGTTGTCGGTTCTGAAGTGGTGCCGTTGCCAAAAGTTCGGCCCGGCTATTTGTTTGGTTCGGGAAAAACGGATGAATTGGCGGATCGCTTTAAGGCCGAAGACGTAGAGTTGGTTCTAATCGATGGACCGGTGACACCGGTTCAGCAAAGAAATCTGGAGCGGTCGTGGAAGGTAAAGATCCTCGATCGAACGGGTTTGATCCTTGAAATCTTCGCGGATCGCGCAAGAACGCGCGAAGGTGTTTTGCAGGTCGAACTTGCTGCCCTCAGCTATCAGAGGACATGCCTTGTGCGGGCTTGGACACACCTTGAACGTCAGCGGGGTGGGCTTGGCTTTGTTGGCGGCCCAGGTGAAACGCAGATCGAGGCTGACCGCCGAGCAATTGACGAGGCGATCACAAGGCTTCGCCGCCAGTTGGCGAAGGTGGCTAAGACACGCGATCTTCATCGGGCTGCCCGCCGCAAGGTGCCGTTTCCGATCGTGGCACTGGTTGGCTATACCAACGCCGGTAAATCCACGCTGTTTAATCGTTTGACCGGGGCAGAGGTCATGGCCAAAGATATGCTCTTTGCCACTCTGGACCCGACAATGCGTGCGGTCACACTGCCTACCGGTAAAAGGGTCATCCTTTCAGATACCGTAGGGTTTATTTCGGACTTGCCAACACAGCTTGTGGCGGCCTTTCGCGCGACTTTGGAAGAAGTATTGGAGGCGGACCTGATCCTTCACGTTCGCGACATTGCTCACGCAGACAGCGAAGAACAGGCGCGTGACGTGCTGGCAATCCTTGATGACCTTGGCGTGGATGACAAAACCCCATTGATTGAGGTTTGGAACAAGACAGACCTTCTGGGTGACGATGAAGTTCTTGCCCTGCAGACAAAAGCAGATCGCGAGGACAGCATCTATACCATGTCCGCGATCACTGGGGCCGGGGTAGAGCCATTGATGCAGGCAGTCACCGACGCGTTGGATGACGAACGCTTCACGGACACCCTGACGCTCCCCTTCGCCGAAGGCCGAAAGCGCGCGTGGCTCTTTGAACAGAGGATAGTCGAAGACGAAAGCCAGGGTGAAGACGGGTATGTTCTTCGCGTTCGATGGACCGCTCGCCAACAGAAACGGTACCGAGAACTCTAGTTCGGGCGCAGGACTGTAACGCCCACCGCTGCCGCGCGCGCCAACTCCAGATCCAACGACATTGGAATATACTCGCCACGGCGCCAAAGATCGCCCAGATCATCGTAGTGGCGGCTGAGCGGATGGCCGGATTGTCCGGTCGACGTGATGAATACTGAGCTGTCGGGATCCGCGAAGTCATAAACACCACGATAACCGGCGCCATGAACATTCTGGAAAGGTTGAGGGTCTTCACCCTTGGTCCGTCCGCGCATCAATGTGTTGTCTCCACCCGACGTGGACTGGCGGATGTTTACGAGGAATTTCAGCAGGGGAACTTCGCCAAGTACCGGATGGTCGTGGGCTGCCTGATGGGCGTCCCCCCAATGCAGCGCAGCAAGATCGCCGCCGTACGTCCGGTCGATCCACAAAATCGCCTCATCCAGAGCAATTCGCGCCATGTCGGCACAGGTTTCCTTGGCCGCAGACTTTACAACGTCACACCACCGACTCGCTCCGCCGATATCTCGATAGACGCGCTCAAGAAAAACCGGTTCCACATGGATGAACTTGTCTGCCAATGGCCCGATATCGTCGCGGATCAGTTTGTCCTGTAAGCGCCGCACCCAAGTAGCATAGATCAGGGGTTCTGGAAGGTGCTCGTTCATTTCGCCGTTCCAATTGGCGAGGAGGTCTAACGCCTCCTGTCTTCGGGCTTCGGGTGTGCCTTCTGGCGCGGCTTCACCCGTGAACCACAGGTCAGCGGCGATCAGAGGCAATAACGACCGCGCGGTATATGAAACGGTATCCAATTGCGCCTCGATAAAGCTGTCGCGCGTATGCACTTCGCGCCCCTGCATCAGGCCTTTCCAGCGGTGAATTCGTTGTGTGTCCCCCCAAGCGTGGCTGATATGGTTGGGGAAGGGGCGGTCGGTCATCTTGTTGTTAGTATTGCCGATGATGCCGCTTTCGCTGTTTTGAAACTCTGGCGCGTTTTCATAGCCATACACGCCTTGCCAACGGTTTCGTTCTAGCCAACCAGGGGCAGGCATCCGCCCTTGTGTCTGGTGCTGAGGGGACCGGCGCGGTTGCGCTCCGATAACCTTCATTGCGATTTGGTTGCGATCCACCACAGTCAGGTTTTGAGACGGCGCCACAAAAGCGGACATTGCGTCAATCGCGTCCTCAGCTGTCTTTGCCTTCAACAAGCGAATACCGCCGGTCATCGATGTGTCCTGACCGCTCAATACGGTCCAGCCCAGACTAACCACGTGACCACCCAGAGTGACCGAGGCCAGATCATAGTGCTCTCCTGGAATCACCGGTCCATTTTCCGTCCAACGCAGTGTTATCGTCTCTGGCGCAGCGTCCTTGATGTTGATGATAGTCCGGCGCGTCTTGAATGGCTTGTAACCTTCCGGAGTCAGGTATTCTTCGGGATTTTCCGGATTGAGCTTTTCAATGAACAGATCCTGGTCATCCAGATAAGACGAGGTGATCGCCCAACCCACCTCTCGACTGCGTCCAACCAGAACGACTGGCATACCGGGAATGGTCCCACCAATCACTCCACCGGTCGGCAATTCCATCCGCGCAAGATACCAGATCCCCGGTGCGGTAAACCCAAGATGGGGGTCGTTCGCGAGAAGCGTGCCACCGGCGGCGGAGCGGGTGGGTGCAGCGGCCCAGGCATTCGAGGCACCGGAAAACCCGCGTTGAGGCGAGGGATCAAGCGGGTCCGATGTTAGAGCCGCGTGGCGCACAGATTTTGGTAGCCCGGGGAACAGACTGGTGTAGTCGGGCAGGGCGGCAATGCTTCCGTTGGGATCGTCGGGCATGAGGTCGCGCACACCGTCTTCACCGACGAGGATAGAGCTTTGCGCCCGAAGGACTTCTTCACTCAGATGGCCAGACAGTTGCAATCCCATGAGCTTGACCACCGCAAGTGAATCCACCGGTCGCCAATGGGCGATCTCGGGGGAGAACATGAAGAACTCAGGCGCGCCACGCCCTAGAGCCTCTTCATTGACGGTTTTGATCCATGCGTTGACGCCTTTCGAGTAAGCCTCCAATGCCGCAACGGTTTCGGCGTCCTGCGCCGACAGGGATTGGGCCGCAAGTGTATAGAGGTCAAAGCGGCGGAGAAGCTTGTCTGTCTTCAGTGTGCGCTTGCCGAAAAGCTCCGACAGCCGCCCCTGCGCCGTGCGACGCATCATGGTCATTTGCCAAAGCCGGTCCTGCGCATGTGCGAATCCAAGGCCAAAATAGACATCCTCGGCGGTCGGCCCAAGAATATGTGGGACATTGGCGTTGTCGCGAATGATCTCGACCTCACCGCTCACACCAGAGACATTGAAGTCGGCTTCGTAGTCGGGGAGAGAGCGCGACGCGAGGTAGTAGACGACAGCAGAAACCACCACTCCAAGAAGCAGCGCGCCGGTAAACAGACGCAGCAGCCATTGAAACACTGTTCGCATGATATTCCTGTTGTGACTTGGTGGCTTTTCAAGTGTTACTAAGGACAAAATTCAGACGTGGCAATGACAGGAGATCACATGTCTAAAGTTGCTTTTCTGGGACTGGGTGTAATGGGGTACCCGATGGCAGGTCATCTGGCAAAGGCTGGGCATGATGTGACTGTCTACAACAGAACAATTTCTAAAGCCGAAGCTTGGGCGATGGAGCACGGCGGTACCCACGCTGCTACACCGAGAGAAGCAGCCGACCAAGCGGAATTCGTGATGGCCTGCGTGGGTAATGACGATGACCTGCGAAGCGTTTGCACTGGCGATAACGGCGCATTTTCTGGCATGTCCAACGGCAGTATTTTCGTCGATCACACAACAGTTTCGGCAAAGGTCACTCGCGAACTTGCTGAAATATCCAACAAAGGCGGGATCGGTTTTGTCGATGCGCCGGTCTCGGGCGGTCAAGCCGGTGCTGAAAACGGAGTCCTTTCCGTGATGTGCGGAGGATCTGAAGAAGATTATGGCCGCGCTGAACCTGTGATCGATGCCTATGCGCGGATTTGTCGACGTATCGGTGAAAGCGGGGCAGGGCAGATCACGAAAATGGTTAATCAGATTTGCATTGGGGGGCTGGTACAAGCCCTGTCTGAGGGCCTTAATTTCGCGGAAAGGGCCGGGCTTGACGGGCGGGCCGTTGTCGAGGTGATCAGTCAGGGTGCGGCAGGAAGCTGGCAGATGGCGAACCGCTATGAAACCATGATCGATAACGAGTTTGACTTCGGATTTGCCGTCGACTGGATGCGCAAAGACCTCGGTATTTGCCTGTCGACTGCTGATGAAATTGGCGCAAGCCTGCCTGTAACCGCGTTGGTCGACCAGTTCTACAAAGAGGTGCAATCCATGGGAGGCGGTCGTAACGACACATCCAGCCTCATTCGTCGGCTACGCGATCGTTAGAAAAGAAAAGCGCCGCTCTTTTGTGCGGCGCTTTTAAAATTAGGGGATGATGCGGGTGTATTTGGTGCCTTCGATTGTCGCACCGACAATCAGGCCCGCCTGTCCGAAGACCACGGCCAGAACCGGGTCCAACACTGTGGTAGTCTCCGCCCGTAGTATCTTGCCGTCTTCGTTTACCACGTATTTCAGATCGGCCCCCGCGGCCCAACCCGGCGCGCTGCGGAACCCAGACAGAGCTTCTGGCGTCATGAAGAACAACGCGTGCGCGTATTGCTGAAGTCCGATCTGCAAGCCGACAGATGCTTTGGTGGCGGAATAATAGTCGACCGTCGCATCGTTGATCCGCAATGCGCCACGTCCGTACGCGCCGCCCAGACCTAAACCCGCCTCGGTGATCAGCGGCATGTAAAGGATGCCATAGGCCTTGTTGGCCAGATCCTGCGTTGCCGGATAGTTTCGGAACAGGTAGTCGCGGGTTGAATTTACACGCGCGTCAATCGTCGCGCCGCCGCCGCTGCCAACCCCATTGCCGCAGGCGGCAAGCGTAGACGCTGCGCCCGCACTTGCCAGAAAAGTCCGGCGAGTAAAAATGCTCATTGGTATGCCCTCGATTTAGCCTCTTTGATGGCCTTTTCGGCCTTGGCGCAAACTATACAGGTGGAGGTCAACCGCGTCACCCAAAGACTTTGCGCTCGGCAAGCCCTTGCCGGGTTAGCTTTTCTGCAATAGCCGCGCAACTTCGGGGGCAAAATAAGTCAGGATGCCGTCACAACCGGCTCGTTTGAACGCTAGCAGGCTTTCAAGCATTACTTTCTCGCCGTCAATCCAGCCATTCTGCGCCGCCGCCTTAACCATCGCGTACTCACCCGAAACTTGATAAGCATAAGTCGGCACGCCAAAGGAATCTTTTACACGACGGCAAATATCCAGATAAGGAAGGCCAGGTTTGACCATCACCATGTCAGCCCCTTCTGACAAATCGCGGGCCACCAGTCGCAATGCTTCGTCCGAATTTCCGGGATCCATCTGATAGGTTTTCTTGTCGCCCGTCAGCGCGCTGCTGGCACCGACCGCATCCCGGAACGGCCCGTAAAAGCCTGACGCATATTTTGCGGTATAGCTCAGGATCACCACGTTCCGATGCCCCGCTGCCTCCATCGCACTGCGGATCGCTCCGATCCGACCATCCATCATGTCGGAGGGGCCTAGGATGTCAGCTCCGGCGTCTGCCTGTGCCAAAGCCATCTTGACCAGCGCTTCAACAGTTTCGTCGTTCAGGATTTCACCGTCCCTGACATAACCGTCGTGGCCATTGATGTTATATGGATCCAACGCGATGTCGGTCATAACCGCAATTTCGGGAACGGCCTGTTTGATGGCTCGGATCGCACAGTTGGTTAGGTTGTCCGGATTCCACGCCTCTGCGCAATCCTCGGTTCGGTCCTCCATGCCAGTGTATGGGAACAGACAGATCGCCGGAATTCCAAGGGCGTTGGCTTCGATCGCTGCCTCAACAGCTTTGTCCACCGACAAGCGGTTCACACCCGGCATTGAGTCAACCGGTTCGACGACGCCCTCACCGGCCCTTAGGAAGATCGGCCAGATCAGGTCATCCACAGTCAGCGTGTTCTGTCGCGTCAGTCGGCGCAAAGCATCGCTGGAACGCGTACGCCGCAAGCGGGTGGTCGGAAACGGAGCTGTCGTAGGGTGCATGTCATCATTCCCCGAGGATTTTTATCTGGGTCGCATGGCTGAAAGTGATTGGCAAGGCTAGGAATCCGCGCAGCCCGTGTTTACTGTTGGTGAAAACTCGGGAAGGCGCCTGTGGGTTACTACGACTCAATCTTCGAACTTATTGATATGCGGTCGTTTTCCAACCTTTGGTATTGGTTGGTTCTTGCGGTAATCTGGTCGTCCGCATCTCATTGGATGCTGGGTGTGCCCTTTGACTTGTTTCGGAGGGCGAAGCATCAAGGCGGCGAGGCCGAACGGGACGTCAAAGACTTGGTTCGAATTTATAGCAACCGGGTAAACTATATCATCGGCATGTCCGGCCTGCCGATCATCGCCTTCATGTTTTTCTTTCTAAGTACACTGTTTGGACTCGGGTTCTTTTATGGAAATGAATTCTGTCAGGCCGTGTTTTTTTTGGCCGCGCCACTAAGCTTGTTGGCAGCCATAAATGCCTATAATTGCCACCGTATCGGCGCCTCGGAACTGTTTAATGACAGTAAGAAACTCTATCGCCTGATGTCGCGATATCGATTGACGGTACAGGTTGTTGGAGTGATCGACGTGGCGGTCACCTCGTTTTGGGGGATCGCCATAAACTTCTCCCAGACGGCGCTTGTCGGTTGACATCACGGCTTACGAACGTACTCAGCACCGCATGTTGAACCAGGAACACATTACCGTTGGCGGCGCGCCTGAAGGTTATGACGCGCGACTGATCGCGCGCGAACTGGAAAAGGGTGCTGCATCCGTCTGCCATATTGCGCGGGACGATAAGCGCATGGCCGAAATGCGCGCTGCGTTGGCCTTTTTCGCGCCCGATGCGGTGGTGCTGGAATTTCCCGGTTGGGACTGTTTACCCTATGATCGCGTGTCGCCGAATGCAGAGGTTTCTGCCCGCCGCATGGCCACACTCGCCGCACTTGCTCAAGGCGTTCCGGGACCATTCATACTTCTGACGACACTTAGTGCCGCGATGCAAAGGGTGCCAGCTCGCGAGCTACTGAAAGAAGCCGCATTCAGTGCTCGGGTAGATCAGCGGATCGACGAAAGAGCCCTGCGCCAGTTCCTTGCCAACATGGGGTTTGTGCAGGCCCATACGGTGACGGAGCCCGGAGATTTTGCCATTCGAGGCGGGATCATTGATATCTACCCGCCCGGACAGGCCGGACCGGTTCGACTGGATCTTTTTGGCGACGTTTTAGATGGTGCGCGGCGGTTTGATCCGGTTTCACAACGCACGACCGAGAAACTAACCTATGTCGATTTAGCACCGGTGTCCGAGGTCATTCTGGACGAGGCCTCCATAAAGAGGTTCCGCCAGAACTATCGCGTCGAATTCGGCGCAGGTGGGAGTGAAGATCCGCTTTACGAAGCCGTCAGCGCGGGTCGCAAACAGCAGGGCATGGAACACTGGCTACCGTTCTTCCATGACCGTTTGGAAACACTGTTCGACTACCTTCCAGGAGCGAGTTTCTGTTTGGAAGAACAGACCACGCCCGCGCGCATGTCGCGGTGGGACGGGATCAGGGACCAATATGAGACCCGTCAGTTCGCGATGCAGCAGAAAAACCAGATGGGCTCGGTCTATAAGCCTTGTCCACCGGGTTTGCTTTATCTTGACGACGCAGCGTGGACAGAGGCAACCACCTCGCTAAGAATGTTGCAGTTTTACCAATTGCCGAAGGGTGCCGGCCCGGGTGTGATTGATGCTGGCGGGCGAATTGGCCGCAACTTTTCTCCTGAACG
>CAYFXM010000056.1:0-13876 GCA_964346965.1 uncultured Actibacterium sp.
CGGATTGCAAATCCGTGTCCACTGGTTCGAATCCAGTACTCGCATCTAATATCCTGTTTTTTCCAACATCACGCAAGATATGCGCAATTTATTCGTGCAAATGATCGTCAAACTCTGGGGAACAGCGGCGAGGAAGGTTCCCGCGACATCGCCCCCTCAACTGTCGCCGATCATTCGGCCTTGCGGTACCAGCTTACAATCACGGCACGTTCTTCAGGCTCCATGAATGTTACATTGGCCGGAGGCATGGCATCGGTCACCCCGGACTGAACATAAATCTGTTTTGCCGCCGCCGCGATATCCGCCGGAGTTTCCAATAGTATGCCTTTTGGCGCGCGATGGATGCCGTCGTAAAACGGCTCTCTCGCGTGGCACATAGAACAACGCCCCGGGACGATGCTCGAAACCTCCTCGAACCCTTCGGCACTGGCGTATCTCAGCTCGGTCGCGGTCAGGTCCCGAGCTTCGGACTCTTCATAGCTGTCCTGCATCAGGGGCGCAGTAGACAGCCACATGATCAGGATGAAAAGAACCGTGGTCACGATCCACGTCCAGGTCGGGTTCCCTGCCCGCGCATGGCGGGTATTGAAATAGTGCCGAATACTGACACCCATCAGGAAAACCAGTGCCGCGATGATCCAGTTGTACTCAGTCGCGAAAGCCAGCGGGTAATGGTTCGATAACATCAGGAACACCACCGGCAGGGTCAGGTAGTTGTTATGCGTCGACCGCAGTTTGGCGATCTTTCCGTACTTTGCGTCCGGTTTACGGCCCTCTTGCAGGTCTCTTACAACGATCCTCTGGTTAGGCATGATGATGAAGAACACGTTGGCGGTCATGATCGTAGCGGTAAACGCGCCCAGATGCAGCATGGTCGCCCGCCCGGTGAAAATTTGATTGTAGCCGTAGCCCATCGCCACCAGCAGAACGAAAAGCAGCAGCATCAACACTGTAGGTTGCTCGGCCAAGCCTGATTTGCAAAGGCGGTCATAGACCAACCAACCAATCGAAAGGGACCCGGCAGAGATCAGGATACCCTGCACCAGACTAAGATCAGCCTTATTCGCGTCGATCAGGTAAAGCTCTCCGCCAACCCAATATACGATCATCAACAACGCCGCCCCAGACAGCCATGTGGAATAGCTTTCCCATTTGAACCACGTCAGGTGGTCAGGCATGTTTTCCGGGGCAACAAGGTATTTCTGGATGTGGTAGAACCCGCCCGCACGTGGCTGAAGACGAGGTCTCTCGCCTCGGGCGCGACCAGGTATTTCTGGATGTGGTAGAACCCGCCGCCGTGGACCTGCCATTCCTCACCATAGGCACCAACGGGCAGGTTCGGAGCCTTCCGCAAGCCAAGGTCCATCGCGACAAAATAGAAAGACGACCCGATCCACGCGATCGCGGTGATGACATGCAGCCACCGGACCGCGAATTCCAGCCAATCCCAGATAATGGCAAGATCCTGCATAGCAAGCACTCCACGTCTTTAGCCCAGCCTAGCTCAGGCTTTGATTTTCGTGTATTCGAATTAAAAACCCATCTGCTTCAAAAATACCAAGAAAATCACCGTGGCCTATCTCGACAATATCAAAACCTTCGTCCGGGTTTATGAACTGCGCAATATGTCGGCGGCGGCTCGAGATTTGCGGATTTCAGCGGCGGTCGCATCCTCACGGATTTCGCAATTAGAGGACCATCTTGGTGTCCGGCTGTTTCAGCGGACAACCCGGCAACTGGCCCCGACCGAGCAGGGCAGCACCTTCTACAAAGGTGCAACCAAGATACTGGAGGCCGTGGACGAGGCCGAGGCGGATATCAACGATATCTCTCAGTCGCCAAGAGGATCGCTCTATGTTGCCGCCCCACTTGGGATCGGGCAGCGGTTCATCGCACCCGCAATCCCAGAGTTTCATCAGGCTTACCCGTTGATCAATATCCGGTTGCGCCTGTCTGACCGACGTTTGGATCTGGCTGCCGAGGGATTGGACGCAATGTTCTTTCTGGGCGTGCCTGAAGACAGCAACCTGCATATGCGCAAGATTATGGATTGCCCGAGAGTGCTTTGCGCCTCTCCCGACTACATCTCGAAACGCGGAATGCCTGAAACCAGCAGCGAGTTGAAGACCGATGCACACGACTGCCTGAACTTGCGCTATCCGGGCGCGCCGGAATTTCAGTGGCCGCTTCAGACCCCTGAGGGGACCAAGCGCGTAACCGTCACCGGTCCCTTCGAAACCGACCACGGCGAGGTGATCACGGGATGGGCACTGGCGGGACGCGGAATTGCGCTCAAACCGGTATTCGAGATCGCAGACCAACTTGCCAGCGGACTTCTTGTGCCTGTTCTGGAAGACGAACCGCCAATCCCGATTCAATTGGCTTGCCTCTACATGCATCGGCGGCGACAGGACCCGAAAGCGAGGCTCTTTATCGACTACATGGTCAAACACATCAAAGCTGCGATGCCGGATTAGCTTCCCCGGTATGTCGAATACCCAAAGGGCGAGACCAGAAGGGGCACGTGATAGTGCGCCGCCTCGGACATGCCGAAACGGATCGGCACAACATCCAGAAAACGTGGGTCTTCGGGAGGTGTACCGACCGCATCCAGATAGGCACCAACGTGAAACTCCAACTCGTATGTGCCCGTTAGGAACTCGGCGGCCGGTAGGATCTGTTCGTCGGTACGCCCATCGTCATTGGTGGTTAGGCTGCGCAGGTGGTCGCGCACTTCCCCTGTCAATCGATAGAGGTCAATCCGAAGCCCCTCGGCCGGGCATCCGCGGGCAGTGTCCAGAACATGCGTTGTCAGGTATCCGGCCATTACATTCTCCTTGTCGGCACGCTTAGTCTGCCTTTCTCGAGGTCGTCTTTACATAGGGCGGCGCAAAAAACTCTTTCAATTAAAGCCATAAAGTTCCCAAGATCATACTGCGCTAAAAGAAAGCAAATCAGGAGAGCAAATTTGACACGCTATTCTCGTGACATGCGGGGCTATGGCCCGAACCGGCCTCACCCCAAATGGCCCGGCGACGCCAAGATCGCGGTTCAATTCGTTTTGAATTACGAAGAAGGCGGCGAGAATTGCATCCTGCATGGTGACGCAGCGTCAGAAGCATTCCTGTCAGACATTCCCGGCGCAACCCAATGGCACGGGCAGCGACATTGGAATATGGAGTCGATCTATGAATACGGTGCGCGTGCCGGATTCTGGCGACTGCATCGACTGTTCACTGGCGCGGGTATCCCGCTGACGATCTATGGCGTGGCCACGGCGCTGGCGCGCAGCCCCGAGCAACTGCAAGCCATGAAGGACGCAGGCTGGGAGATCGCAAGTCACGGGCTGAAATGGGTTGAACACAGGGACATGCCCGAGGAGGCGGAACGCGCCGCGATTGCCGAAGCCATTCGCCTGCATGCAGAAGTCGTGGGCGCGCGCCCGCGTGGTTGGTACACGGGCCGTTGCTCTGCCAACACCGTCCGTCTTGTCGCCGAGGAAGGCGGGTTCGATTATATCTCTGATACCTACGACGACGACCTGCCCTATTGGCTGGAAGTCGGGGACCGCGACCAGCTAATTATCCCCTATACGCTCGAAGCGAATGACATGCGGTTCGCCACAGCGCCGGGTTGGGTGACCGGCGAAGACTTCGGCCAATATCTGACAGATGCGTTTGATGTTCTTTACAATGAAGGGCGAGCTGGACACCCCGCTATGATGACCGTCGGTTTACATTGCCGCCTGATCGGTCGTCCCGGAAAGCTCGCCGGGCTGAAGCGGTTCATTGATCACATCCAGTCACATGAAAAGGTCTGGTGCCCGCGTCGCGTGGAAATCGCCGAACACTGGGCGACCACCCACCCACCTGCCAGATCCGAACGCCCGAGCCATATGTCGAAGGAACGATTTGTCGAACTGTACGGCGGCATCTTCGAACATTCACCATGGATCGCCGAACGAGCGTGGGATTTGGAGCTCGGCCCGGCGCATGATTGCGCTGCGGGGGTGCACAATGCCCTCTGCCGGGTATTCCGGACCGCCTCGCAAGAAGAGCGGTTGAGTGTGCTCAACGCCCATCCCGATCTGGCCGGAAAACTTGCCGCGGCAGGCAAACTCACGGAAGAAAGCACATTGGAACAGGCGAGTGCTGGACTTGACTTCCTGACAGATGAAGAGCGTGCGGCCTTCAGCCAATTGAATGCCGAGTATGTTGCGAAACACGGGTTTCCCTTCATCATTGCAGTGCGTGATCACGACAAAGCCTCGATCCTTGCCGCGTTTGAAAGCCGCATTGCTCATGATACGGGCACGGAATTCGACGAGGCCTGCCGTCAGGTCGAACGGATCGCCCAATTCCGCCTTCAGGACCTGTTGCCATGAGCCGCATGATCGAGGCCCAACCCCTGACCACCGCCGGTTTCGCGCCCTATGGAGATGTAATCGAGGTCGATGGTGCGCCGGACAAGATCATCAATCAGGGAATGTGCGGCAGGCACCATGATCGGGCTCGGTTGGATTTTGGCAATGGTCGTGCCGGGATCAGCCTGTTTGATGCCAAAGCCCGCAACTTCCCTTATCAGCTTGAGATGGTTGAACGTCATCCCGACGGCAGTCAGGCTTTCATTCCATTGTCGGGAATTCCGATGCTGGTAATCGTGGCTGATGATGTCTCGGGAGAGCCCGACAATCTGAAGGCCTTCCTCTCCGGCCCGGGCCAAGCCGTCAACCTTCTGCGCGGGGTGTGGCACGGCGTTCTGGCGCCAATCGGGAGCGAAGGGCAATACATCGTTGTCGACCGTATCGGTGAGGGCCCTAACCTGCAGGAACATTGGTTTGCCAAGCCCTATACCGTCACAAAGGCAACAGCTTAGCCCTGACCGGACTGCTGACGATTTGCATCCGCTTACTCTTCTGAAATGATGCACGGGCTGTTCCGGGGGAAAGACCGCTTACATGATTGATTATTTCGTCCTTGGCCTCGCGGGGTTTCTTGCCGGTGTGCTGAACACGATCGCGGGGGGCGGGACCTTCCTCACCCTGCCCGCGCTGGTGTTTACCGGCGTTCCACCGGTCGCCGCCAACGCGACCAGCGCCGTGGCTGTCTTTCCCGGATACCTCAGTGGGGCGCTTGGCTTTCGCAAGGAGCTTCAGGCCTTCGATCGACGCGAACTTCTTCGCCTAACTCTGATCACCCTCGCCGGAGGACTCGTCGGGTCTCTGCTGCTTTTGGTGTCGTCTGACGAGGCCTTTTCGGCCATTGTTCCCTTCCTGCTCTTGGCGGCGACGTTCGTCTTTCTCTTCGGAGACAAGCTGCGCGCCTGGGCGGCGAAACAGGGGCAAGGCGTGGCTCCTCAAGGTGCGTTAGGCCTATTTCTGGTCAGCATTTACGGTGGTTATTTCAACGGAGGCCTTGGGATTGTCCTGCTTGCGCTGTTTGCCCTGTGGGGCATGACGGAAATCCACCGGATGAACGGGCTGAAGAACGGGCTATCCTTTGCTTTGGCCGCAATTTCAGTTGTGACATGCTCATTAGCTGGGCTGGTGCAATGGCCACAAGCGGTACTGATGATGATCGCGACAACCATCGGCGGCTATGCGGGTGCCCCGATTGCCCGGCGCATTCCGGTACGCGTTCTGCGTGCCCTGATTGCCTGTATCGGCTTTGGGATGAGCGCGATCTTCTTCTACAGGCTTGTTGCCTGATCTACCCCGAATGACATGTGGCGGTTCACGTCCTTGTAAAGCAGATACCGAAACGGCCCCGGCCCACCTGCGTAGCAGGCCTGCGGGCAAAAGGCCCTAAGCCACATGAAATCCCCGGCCTCGACCTCGACCCAGTCTTGATTCAGACGGTACACGCCCTTGCCTTCCAGCACGTACAAACCGTGCTCCATCACGTGGGTCTCGGCAAAGGGAATGACCGCGCCGGGTTGCAGAGTGACAATCGTGACGTGCATATCGTGGCGCAGATCGGCGGGATCGACGAAACGGGTCGTCGCCCATTTCCCGTCAGTGTCCGGCATGGGTTGCGGCGCTACGTCCTGATCGCGGGCAATGACAGGGTCAGGTGTATCCAGCCCTTCGACTGCCACATAGCGCTTGCGAATCCAGTGGAACCGGGCAGTGGCCGCACCGGTATTGTGCAGGGTCCAAATGCGATCGGGAGGGATATAGGCAAACCCACCCACCTCTAACGTTTGGGCCTGTTCACCGATGGTAATGGACACCTCTCCATCGACCACAAACAAAACCGCCTCTACGCCGGGTTCCGTTTCGGGTCGATCGCTGCCTCCGCCGGGCTGCAGTTCGGCGATATATTGCGAAAACGTCTCGGCGAAACCCGACAGCGGTCGCGCGACAACCCAGAAGCGGGCGCCCTCCCAGAACGGCAATCGGCTGGTGACAATGTCGCTGAATGTCCCTTTCGGAATGACGGCGTAGGCTTCGGTGAACACCGCCCTGCCGGTCAGGAGCTGCGACTGAGGTGGCAGCCCACCTGTTGGCGCATAATAGTTGGTGTCGGACATGCGAATGCTCCCTACTGCACGGTATTTCTATTGAAACCGCAGTCACTGACGGCTCCAACCTTCAACATGTCCAAAAAATTCAGAAGGATTATTCGGGTATTTTTGAAATTACCGAACAGATCAATAGACCTTTGGCACGTAGAGCTTGTCCGGCAACACCTTGCGCTCGTAGTCCGGGTTATATTTCCGGTCGGGCAAGTTGACCTTTTCGTGCGGAACATCGGTATATGGAATTTTCGACAAAAGGTGCTCGATGCAATTCAGGCGTTCGCGCTTCTTGTCGTTTCCCTCGATGATATACCACGGCGCCTCGGGGATATTGGTGCGCGAAAACATCTCTTCCTTGGCTTTCGTATATTTCTCCCAACGAACGCGGGCTTTCCAGGTCCATCGGTGACAGTTTCCACTGCTTCATCGGATCGTGAATTCGCATGAGAAACCGAAGCTGCTGCTCCTGATCCGTGATCGAGAACCAGTATTTCAGCAAGATGATCCCAGATCGGACCAGCATGCGTTCAAACTCCGGAACGTCCTGAAAGAACTGTTCGACCTGATCCTCGTCGGCAAAGCCCATCACGCGCTCCACACCTGCGCGATTGTACCAAGAGCGATCGAACAGCACGATCTCACCGCCGGCTGGCAGGTGTGGAACATAACGCTGAAAATACCACTGGCTTTGCTCGCGGCGCGATGGTGCCGGCAGGGCAACGACGCGGGCGACGCGAGGGTTCAGGCGTTGGGTGATGCGCTTGATGACACCCCCTTTACCGGCGCTATCCCGGCCTTCCATGATGACCAGAACCTTGGCGTTTGTGTGCTGGACCCAGTCCTGCAGTTTGATCAACTCGGCCTCCAGGCGCAGCAGGTTCGTGAAATAAGCCCGGCGGTCCAGCATGTTGGGGTGATGCTTACGATAGATTTTGCGGATCTCCATCGACAGCATCGGATCGCTCATTTCCAACTCGAAGTCTTCGTCGAGCGTGTCTTCCAACTCCGCTTCCAGCCAGTCCATTTCGCTGAAGTCGCTCATTGTTCTGCTCCTGTGGTTATCCTCTTGCCGCTCGCAATTCTGGATGACGCTTCTTTGTCAGACCGGCAGTGCGGTGGTTTTGAATACGGTCCGTAACGCGAAACTGGATTGCATCTGCGCCACCCCCGGAAGCCGGGCAAGCGACTTGCGGTGGATGCGCGCAAAATCGTCGCCGTCCCGCGCGACCACCTTCAGTAGATAATCGTATTTGCCAGCCATCAGGTGGCATTCAAGAACATCGGGGATCAATGCGACCTCGCGTTCAAATGCCTCAAGCAACTCATCGGCTTGACCCGACAACGTGATTTCCACGAAGACCGTCGTTGGCCGCCCGACACTTCGCGGGTCTAACAACGCCACATAGTCGCGGATATAACCCTCGTCCTCCAACCGACGAACCCGCCTGTGACAAGCCGAAGCAGACAAGTTCACTTTTTCTGACAACTCGGAATTGGACATGCGCCCTGACTTCTGCAGGGCCGAGAGTATTCGGAGGTCTGTATCATCAAGGTCCTGCATGCCAGATTATTCTTCCCTAAAATCGAAATATATTCGAAGATTCTTCCACATTTTTTTCTTCTTGAGCAAGACTTCCGCATAAACTTCGATCGAAAATCCTGCAATCTAGCAGAAACACTGGGAGGATGGCATGAAAATCGGGTGCCCCAAGGAAATCAAACCACAGGAGTTTCGTGTCGGCCTAACGCCCAACGCCGCCCACGAAGCCATTGCGCGCGGCCACGATGTCTTGATTGAAACGCAGGCTGGGACAGGTTCCGGATTTTCCGACGACGACTACGCTGCAGTCGGGGCGAAGATCGTTGGCGAAGCCGCCGATGTCTTTGCCCAAGCCGACATGATCGTAAAGGTCAAAGAACCTCAAGCCGTCGAACGCAAAATGTTGCGAGAAGGACAGATCCTCTTCACCTACCTGCATCTTGCCCCGGATCCCGAGCAGACACGCGACCTGATGGCCTCTGGTTGTACCGCGATTGCCTATGAAACCGTGACAGACGGGCAAGGCGGTCTGCCGCTTCTCGCCCCGATGTCCGAGGTCGCGGGCCGGTTGGCACCGCAGGTGGGAGCCTGGACCCTCCAGAAGGCCAATGGCGGGCGCGGCACCTTGATGGGGGGCGTGCCCGGCGTCGGCCCTGCCAACGTTGTTGTTGTCGGTGGTGGTGTGGTCGGCACACATGCCGCGCGCGTAGCGGCTGGTATGGGCGCAGATGTGACCGTTCTGGACCGCTCCCTTCCTCGTCTTCGCTATCTGGATGACACGTTTCGCGGTGTATTCAAGAACCGCTACTCGACGGCCGGCGCCACCGCCGAATTGATCCGGGACACCGATCTGGTCGTCGGCGCGGTTCTGATCCCCGGAGCTGCGGCACCGAAACTGATCAGCAGAGAACAGTTATCCGACATGAAACCCGGCGCCGCGCTGGTAGATGTCGCGATTGACCAAGGCGGCTGCTTCGAAACCTCTCGCGCAACAACCCACGCCGACCCGATCTACGAGGTCGACGGCATCATGCACTATTGCGTCGCCAACATGCCCGGCGCAGTGGCGAGGACATCGACCATCGCCTTGGGCAATGCCACCCTACCCTATCTTCTGGCGCTTGCGGACAAGGGCTGGCGGCAAGCCTGCGAAGACGATCCGCACCTGTTGAACGGGTTGAACGTCCATGCAGGACACCTGACCTATTTCGCCGTAGGCAAAGCCTTGGGGATTGACGTTTTGTCTCAAGCGCTCGCCCTAAAAGAATAGCCGTTTGGACGACGGAAAATCCCTGAGGCGCGTTTAACGCGTATGATTGCCAACTTTTAGGATTTTCCGTCATGCTGTCCCGTCTCTCCCCCTATTGGCTTTGGGCGCTATTATCCCTGCCCGCCGCTGGCGCTCTGTATGATGCCAGCACCTCGACTGATCCGCGCGTCATTCACAATTTGCTGCACCCGACCGGGGAATTTGCCGCTCGCTTCATGATTATTGCCATGATGGCGACTCCGCTCATGATGCTGTTCAAGGGATGGCGCGGCCCCCGTTGGCTGGTTAGGAATCGCCGCTATTTTGGCGTCGCGGCCTTCGGCTATGCGTTGCTGCACACGGTGTTCTACTTAACGGATGTTGGTACGCTCGACAAAATACTGTCGCAGGTCTCACGGTTGGACATCTGGACCGGCTGGCTGGCCTTCTTCATCTTCATTCCGTTGGCTGCCACGTCGGCGGACTATTTCGTTCGCAAGATGGGGAGACGCTGGAAGGCGATGCAGCGCTGGACCTATGCAGCTGCAATTCTGACGCTGGTCCACTGGGCGTCGCTGCACAATTGGGAAAACCCCGCTGCGGCACTTGTGCATTTCGTACCGCTAGCCGCGTTGACGCTTTACCGGCTCTGGTGGCTCTACCTAAGGCCCCGTCCAGCCCGTGTTACCTGATATTCAAGGCCCGCCGCACAAGCGGGCCTTCTACTTTCTAACATCAGGCTCTTTGCGCCAGAATGTCCCGAATCTCGACAAGCAACTCTTCCTGCGTCGGCCCCTTGGGTTCCTCGGGAGCCGGTGCCTCCTCTTCCTTCTTCGCTGCGGCGTCTTTCACCTTGTTTACATAGCGCACCAGCATGAACACCACGAAAGCGACCATCAGGAAGTTAATCACCGCCGTCAGGAAGGCACCGTAGGCAAAGACCGCCGCGCCGCCCTCACGCGCCGCTTCGACCGAGGCGAACTCGCCCTCTCCGCTGAGCAGTACGAACATGTTATTGAAGTCGATCCCACCGATGATCAAACCGATAATCGGGTTCAGCAGATCGCCGACCATGGACTTCACGATAGCCGTAAACGCAGCCCCAACGATGATACCAACGGCCATGTCCATGACATTGCCCTTGGCGATAAAATCCTTGAATTCCTTAAGCATATTGCCCTTCCCTTTCCTTTTCGTGCCAGTCTGGCTCAAGATGAAGGGAATAATTGCAGGGCGTCCCGCTTTACGTGAAGGGCAATTTTGGCCGGGTTTTCCCCGGTCCTAACGTCAACCGGGCAGTTCGCTGGTCAGAACATAGCGCAGGATTTGCGCGACCTGTTCCGGCGTTTCGGTGACGGCAAGCGCGGCGGCGTCGACCTCTTTCAAGGCATGCTGGTGCTCTGCCTGATGCATTACGATCAGCGACTTGCCCAGTGCGGCAGCATAACCGGCGTCGAACGCGGCGTTCCATTGCTTGTACTTCTCGCCAAAACGCACGACGACCACATCGGCATCTTCGATGCCTTTGCGGGTGCGAATGGCGTTCACTTTCGCGCCTTTGTGGTCGTGCCAGAACTTACTGTCTTCCGCACCCAGAATGGCGACCCCGCAGTCATCAGACGCCCCGTGATCCGTGACCGGCGCGTCGAACTTGACGTCCAGCCCATCACAGGCGGCGACCAGGTCTTCGCGCCAGCTGGTGTGGATCTCACCCGACAGATAAACTTTCAGCGTCATGAGCTGTCCTCCTTACCCGCGCAACGTCGCGCCGGTGGCTTTGGTGACTTTCTCGACGATCTTAGCAGAGACCGCCTCGATGTCTTTTTCCTTCAGCGTGGTGTCGGTCGGCTGCAGACGCACGGTGATGGCCAAGGATTTCTTGCCTTCACCAAGCGAGCCACCGATGAACTCGTCGAACACACGAACCTCTTCGATCAGCGCCTTGTCGGCACCGGCGGCCGCGTTCACCAGCTTCAGCGCCTCGACATCGGCATCCACGACAAAGGCAAAATCACGCTCAACCGCTTGCAGGTCACGGATTTCGAGCGCCGGACGGGTGGCCGATTTCGCTTTCGGGAACGGGATGTTCGCCAGATGGATCGCGAAGGCCACGGCAGGGCCTTTGACGTCCATCTCTTGCAGAGCCTTCGGGTGCAGCTCGCCAAAGCCCGCCAGCACCTTCTTCGGACCCAGACAAATCTTGCCCGAGCGGCCCGGGTGCCACCAGTCGTTCATACCGCGCAGGATTTGCGCCTTCGCGGGGGCGCCGATGGCGGCCAGTACGGCCTCGGCATCGGCCTTGGCGTCATAGACATCGACCGCGCGACGGGCGCCATGCACGTCTTTCGGGCCGGTGTGGCCGATCAACACGCCGGTGATCATCAGCTCTTGCTCATCAGGCTCACCGCCATGCCAGACAGGGCCGGCCTCGAACAGGGCCAGATCCATGAAGCCACGCGCTTGGTTCCGTGCCGCCGCTTGCAACAGGCCCGGCAGCAGCGACGGGCGCATGTGGCTCATGTCAGCCGAGATCGGGTTGGCCAGCATGGTCGCATCGGTGCCACCGCCGAAGAACGCCGCGCTTTTCTGGTCGATGAAGCTGTAGGTGACGCATTCGTTGTAGCCAAGCGAGGCGGCTGTGCGCCGCGCAATGCTTTCGCGCTTCTGCATCGGGGTGAGCACCGGCTTCGGCACGCCCACTTGCGTGCGCGGCATGGGTTTGCCTTCCAGCTTGGTCAGGGACGCGATCCGCGCGACCTCTTCCACCAAGTCGGCTTCGCCCATCACGTCCGGGCGCCATGTCGGCACGTTGGCCATGTTGCCGTCCAGAGTGAAGCCTAGGGCCTCCAGCGTGGCGCGCTGTGTCTCGGGCGCGATATCCATGCCCACCAGCGACTGTACGCGGTCGGTGTCC
The DNA here is from genome assembly GCA_964346965.1 of uncultured Actibacterium sp. Taxonomy (GTDB): domain Bacteria; phylum Pseudomonadota; class Alphaproteobacteria; order Rhodobacterales; family Rhodobacteraceae; genus Actibacterium_B. The sequence continues at coordinate 12,223 of CAYFXM010000056.1, forward strand.
AGCTTATAGGCGCGGGACACGTCCGGCACTTCGCCAGCGCTCACCACGTCTGAGGCCTCACCGCCGCAGAGATCAAGGATCATCTGCGTCGCTGCTTCCAAACCTTGGGCGCAGTATTCTGGGTCCACGCCGCGTTCGAAACGGTAACGGGCGTCGGTGTTGATCTTCAGCGCGCGGCCGGTATAGGCGATCTGCACGCGGTCCCACAAAGCGGATTCAAGGAAGACATTTACGGTCTCGCCGGTGCAGCCTGTCGGCTCGCCGCCCATGATGCCGCCGATGCTTTCCACGGCGTTGTCATCCGAGATCACAACCTGACCTTCGCTGAACGTGTATTCCTTTTCGTCCAGACCCATCAGGGTCTCGCCACCCTTGGCGCGATGGACCCGCAGGTTGCCATTCACCTTGTCGGCGTCGAAGACGTGCAGCGGGCGGTTCTGATCGAAGGTGAAATAGTTGGTCACATCCACTAACGCCGAGATCGGGCGCAGGCCAATCGCGGTCAGCTTGTCTTGCAGCCATTGCGGCGAGGGGCCGTTCTTCACGCCTTTGATCAGGCGGCCCATGAAGACCTCGCAGCCGTCGGTCTGTGTGTCCTCATCAATGGTTACGTTGATCGGGCACGGGAAGCTGCCGTCAACCTTGACCTCTTTCGGAGCCTTCAAGGTCCCCAGACCCCGCGCCGCCAGATCGCGCGCCACGCCATAGACGCCAAGCGCGTCGGGGCGGTTGGGGGTAATCGCGATCTCGATCACCGGGTCGACCTTGGACGGATCATTCTCGGCCAGCCAGTCGGCGAAGCTTTGACCCACCTCGCCCGAGGGCAGTTCGATGATACCGGTGTGTTCGTCCGACAGCTCCAGCTCGCGCTCGGATGCCATCATGCCGAAGCTTTCCACACCGCGGATTTTGCCGACGTTGATGGTGATATCAAGACCGGGGATATAGGTGCCCGGCTTGGCCAGAACCACGGTGATACCTTCGCGCGCATTGGGGGCGCCACAGACGATCTGGGTCTCGCCCGTGTCCGCCTGCACCTTACAAACGCGCAGCTTGTCGGCGTCTGGGTGTTTCTCGGCGTGGGTCACCTTGGCGATGGTGAAGTCGCGCAGCTTCTCGGCCGGGTTCACAACCTCTTCCACCTCCAGCCCCATGTCGGACAGGGCAAAGGTGATCTCGTCGAGGGTGGCCTCGGTTTCCAGATGTTCTTTCAGCCAGGAGAGGGTGAATTTCATTGGTCTGGTCCTGTCTCAATTGCGCCGGTGCGCGTTCCGGTCGGTCGGAATGAATTAACGGCTGAGGCCGCCCTGAAGGTTCGGCTGATCCAGCGAGGCAAAACCATAGTGGCGCAGCCAACGCAGGTCGCTGTCGAAGAAGGCGCGCAGGTCGGGGATGCCGTATTTCAGCATGGTGATCCGGTCGATCCCCACGCCAAAGGCAAAGCCCTGCCACTGGTCGGGGTCGATACCGCCCGATTGCAGCACTTTGGGGTGGACCATGCCCGAGCCAAGGATTTCCAGCCAGTCGTCGCCCTCGCCCACTTTCAGCGTGCCGCCCTCCCACGAGCAGCGAATATCGACCTCGGCCGAGGGCTCGGTAAAGGGGAAGTGGCTGGCGCGGAAGCGCAGTTCGACGTGGTCGACCTCGAAGAAGG
>CAYFXM010000057.1:0-13628 GCA_964346965.1 uncultured Actibacterium sp.
TTGACCGGATCGTTGTTCGCGAAGGGCTGGAAACACGGCTCGCCGACAGTCTTCGAACCGCGCTTGATCTGGCGGACGGGATCGCTGTGCTGGAGACCGCGCCGCGCGAGGGCGATGCCGAGCGAATTACCTTCAGCGAAAACTTCGCCTGCCCGGTCAGCGGTTTTACCATTCCTGAGATCGAACCGCGGCGATTTTCCTTCAACGCACCGTTCGGTGCCTGCCCGGAATGTGATGGTCTTGGGAAAGAGCTGTTTTTCGACGAACGGCTCGTGGTGCCGGATGCCGCGCTATCGGTCTATAACGGCGCTCTGGCACCTTGGAGGAAAGGTAAGTCGCCCTATTACAAGCAGACCATTGAAGCCATCGCGCGTCATTACGAATTCGACAAGGATGCGCCATGGAAGGATCTGCCAGCCCATGTGCAGCAGGTTTTCCTTTACGGTTCGGGCGAGGAAGAGATCCAGTTCCGGTACGACGAAGGTGGCCGTATCTATCAGGTTAGCCGTGTTTTTGAAGGGGTGATCCCCAACATGGAGCGGCGCTACCGCGAGACCGACAGCGCGTGGGTTCGTGAGGAATTTGAGAACTACCAGAACAATCGACCCTGCGGGGCGTGTGAAGGCTATCGCCTTCGGGATGAAGCGCTTGCGGTGAAGATTGCCGGTCTTCACGTTGGTCAGGTGGTCGAGATGTCGATTAAAGACGCGTACGCCTGGTGCGAAACGGTGCCTGAGCATCTAACGAAGCAAAAGAACGAAATTGCCCAAGCGATCCTCAAGGAAATCCGGGAGCGACTGGGGTTCCTGAACAATGTTGGCCTCGAATATCTCACTATGTCTAGGTCGTCTGGCACCTTGTCTGGGGGTGAGAGCCAACGGATCAGATTGGCGAGCCAAATCGGCTCGGGTCTGACAGGCGTGCTGTATGTGCTGGACGAACCTTCGATTGGGTTGCATCAGCGGGACAACGGGCGTCTGTTGACCACCCTGAAAAACCTACGCGATCAAGGGAATACCGTGATCGTGGTAGAGCATGATGAAGAGGCGATCCGAGAGGCCGATTATGTGTTCGACATCGGGCCGGGCGCCGGTGTGCATGGCGGTCAGATCGTCGCGCAGGGCACACCCGAGGCCATTGCATCTGACGCAGCTTCGCTGACGGGGCAGTATCTGAGCGGTGCGAGAGAGATACCTGTGCCGCTTGAACGGCGCAGTGGCAATGGCAAGAAGCTGACGATCAATAAAGCTACCGGGAACAATCTGAAGAACGTGACCGTCGACTTTCCGCTTGGCAAGTTCGTTTGCGTAACCGGTGTTTCGGGTGGCGGAAAATCTACACTGACCGTCGAGACGCTGTTCAAGACCGCCAGTATGCGCCTGAACGGTGCCCGCCAAACGCCGGCACCCTGCGAGACCATCAAGGGGCTGGAGCTATTGGATAAGGTTATCGACATCGACCAGCGCCCCATCGGTCGCACGCCGCGGTCGAACCCTGCCACATATACCGGAGCCTTCACTCCGATCCGCGACTGGTTTGCTGGCCTGCCAGAGGCGAAGACGCGTGGCTACAAGCCGGGGCGTTTCAGTTTTAACGTCAAAGGCGGCCGGTGCGAGGCCTGTCAGGGGGATGGTGTCATCAAGATCGAGATGCACTTCCTTCCGGACGTCTATGTCACGTGCGAGACTTGTAAGGGGGCCCGCTACAATCGCGAAACTCTGGAAGTGAAGTTCAAGGGTAAATCCATTGCGGATGTGCTGGATATGACGGTCGAAGATGCCAAGGAATTCTTCAAGGCCGTGCCGTCGATCCGGGACAAGATGCGAGCACTAAGCCGTGTCGGGCTGGACTATATCAAGGTTGGTCAACAGGCGACGACCCTGTCGGGGGGGGAGGCGCAGCGGGTGAAACTGTCGAAAGAACTGTCGAAGCGGGCCACGGGTCGGACATTGTACATTCTCGATGAACCAACGACCGGCCTGCATTTTGAAGATGTGCGTAAGTTATTGGAAGTGCTGCATGAATTGGTGGAGCAGGGAAACAGCGTGATCGTGATTGAGCACAATCTTGACGTCATTAAAACGGCCGATTGGATCATCGACATCGGGCCGGAAGGTGGTGATGGCGGTGGAGAGATCGTCGCGAAAGGAACGCCAGAAGACGTCGCTCAAGAACCGCGTAGTCACACAGGTCGCTATCTGAAGGAGCTGCTCGAGTCGGGCCGGTTTGCTGCCGAATAACCGCTAGCCGTCTGCAAGGTCTGCCAAGACGCCCATCACCTCGAGGATTTCTCGGGTTTCCGTATCGACGCGGAAGACTTCGTTTCCAAGACGGTAGTAGTTTCCGTCCCGGTCCAACCGATAGCGCCACAGATCCTCAATTCGTTCAAAACGGTCGTCGATAATGTCGCCCTTCTTCGCCAGTCCCGGGGGGACGCATCTAGGGGATTTCTTGGCCAGACCTGGAGGACATCCGTGCGGGCCGACTGCGACCGCTTTGCCTTTGGCCTTGTGCGGTCCGCCTTCTTCCTGACCCTTCCCGTTCCCGGCAGTGGCCACGGATGTCGCAAGCAGCAATGTTGTGAATGCGACAGCAAGTGTTGGGACGGCTTTAAGCACAATTCTCTCCGGTAGTAGTCGACGCGGTTAGAGTATCGCGCTGTCGGGCCTTACGGCAAGTGGTAGGTGTGGGCAACCACTTGGTCGCCCGAAGTCACCTTAGCGCCAATGACTATTTCTTCATTTGGCAGCTATTGAACCCAACAATCGAATAAAGTGGGCAACTGCTCATCAAGCCGGTGGCAAGAGGGATGATCCCGATCAGATACCACGGGCTTTGTGTGGCTGCGAAACCTGCCAACAAGGCGATACCTACGACAATACGCAGGATGCGGTCGATGCCGCCGACGTTCTTTTTCAACATGACAGTCTCCTTGGTCACTGTATGCGTCTATCCTAATGCAAGATGCCGGAGCGGTCTGTGACACCTGTCACATTGTCTGCGTTATTCTGAAATTTCCGCTCTTTCGCGCAGCCCCGCAGCGTCAACAATCCTGATCTGCCCGCGCCCCACTTCAACAAGACCGCTTCGCGAGAAAGCCGACAGTTTTCGGGTGACGACCTCGCGCGCGGAGCCCACGATGGTTGCCAATTCGGCCTGTGTCGCGGTGACTTCGCCACGCGTGTTTTGCCGTTGCAGAAGAGCCTGCGCGAGGCGGGATTCGACGCGCAGAAATGCGACCTTCTCCAACAACTGCATCATGGTCTGAAGCCGCTTGGCGAATGTCGCAAAAACCAACGACCGGAACGTATCCGAACGGTCTAGAAGGTTTAGAAACAAGGGCTTGGGGATAATGACTAGCTCGACATCCGTTTGAGCGTAGGCTTCGGCGGAGTAGTCTTCTCCGCCGATCAGGCCAAGCGTTGTCTGAATGCAGGACTGGCCGGGGGTCACTTCGTACAGAAGGATATCCCGACCAGCTGCATTTGTAAGGCAAACCTCGATCTTGCCACTTAGGGGGATGACATATCCTGATACCGTGTCGCCCGGTCGAAAAAGGACTGTATCAACGGGAACGGAGCGAACAGGCAACTCCGCCAGCGCCGATCTCGCCTCATCATCCAGGGAATTCAACGCCGGGGATCGCTCTGTCCAGTTCATAGGGTAACCCTATGCGTTGCGGCCTCGCTTTTCAAACCGCGGCAGCATCGCACTGAAATCCGTGCCTGAGCCGTCTTCTTTCTCGACGAACTGTTCGTACAAGGTAGTCGCGATCTGACCCATCGGTGTGTCAGCATCGGCGGCCTCGGCGGCCTGTTGCGACAGGCGGAGGTCCTTCAGCATAAGGTCAGAGGCAAAGCCGGGCTGATAGTCGTTGTCGGCAGGTGATTGCGGGCCAACGCCCGGCGCCGGGCAATAGGCGTTCATGGTCCAACTGTAACCGGAGGAGGTGCTGACGACGTCGAACATCTTCTGGCGGTCCAAACCAAGTTTGTCCGCTAAAGCAAAGGCCTCGCAGGTGGCGATCATGGTGACGCCAAGGATCATGTTGTTGCAGATTTTTGCGGCCTGTCCTGCACCCGAAGCTCCGCAATGTACCGCTTTCTGACCCATGATGTCGAACAACGGATCAACCTTGGAAAAGGCCTCGTCCGAGCCGCCCGCCATGAAGGTTAGGGTGCCGGCTGCTGCGCCGCCGATCCCGCCCGAAACCGGGGCGTCGATGGCAAGAACGCCGGTGGCATTCGCCTGTTCGGCCACGGCACGCGCGCTTTCCACGTCAACCGTCGAGCAGTCGCAAAGAACCGAACCAGCAGACATAGAGGGTAGGATTTCGTCCGCAACACTGCGCAGGATCGCGCCGTTGGGTAGCATGGTGATCACCACGTCGGCGCCAGATGCCGCGCCGGCGGCAGTGTCTACTTTTGCCACACCTTCGGGGCAGGGGGCGGTCAGGTCAAAGCCCGAAACGTCGTGGCCCGCGGCTGCAAGGTTGCTGGCCATCGGGGCACCCATGTTGCCCAGACCGATAAATCCGATTTTCATGTTTCTTCTCCCTGCAATTTAAGCCCGTCACTCCCCAGTGGCATCAGCATGGCCGTCACCTCAGTGTCGCTAACATCTTCCAGCGCGGCGTGGCGCCATTTGGGGCTACGGTCTTTGTCGATAATGGCGGCACGAATACCTTCGATGAAATCCGCCTTCTCACCGGAACGATAGGTGAAGCGAAACTCTATCTCTAATGCGCCTTCAATTGTATCACGGGCGCGGACCCGGTGAATAATCTCGATGGTGGAGGCCACAGACAGCGGAGAGTTCCGACGCAGCGCCTTCAGCGTTGCCGCTGCAAAGTCGCTGTCATCCTCCGACAGGCTGCGAAGGATATCGCCAAGGGTTTCGCCCGCGAAGTGCTTGTCGATCATAGCTTGTTGAGCGGCCAAAGGTGACTCTGGCGGGGTTTGTGCGGCTGCGTCAATAAGGGTCCAATCGCCGGTCTCTTCCAGACGGGTGATCAGATCGGGCCATTGGTCTTCGGGGATGTAGTAATCGGCGAAACCAACAAGGATTGCGTCCCCCGGTCCTATGCGCGACGCGGTGGTGCCAAGGTATTCGCCCAAACGTCCCGGCGCTCGGGCGAGGATGAGCGAGCCACCGACGTCTGGGATCAGGCCGATGCCGACCTCGGGCATTGCGATCTTGGAGCTGTCGCCCACAACCCGATGAGAGCCATGGCAGCCGACCCCCACGCCGCCGCCCATGACAAAACCTTGAAGAAAGCTCGCTACTGGTTTGGGAAAGTTAAATATTTTGGCATTCATGCGATATTCATCACGCCAAAATTTTCGGCCGTATTCGAAATCGCCAACTGTAGCGGTATCGTACATTTCCTGAATATCGCCACCGGCGCAGAACGCCTTTTCGCCCTCGGCATCCATCACGACCATTTTGACCTGATCGTTGGTCGCCCAGTCGTCCATAGCGGCTTCGACCGCCATCGCCATCTCATAACTAAGGGCGTTCAACGCCTTGGGTCGGGTCAGGGTGATCCGGCCCGTCTGGCCGACAATGCGAATGTCGATGTCGATCATCCACGGGACTCCAGCATCTGGCGGGCGACGATGACGCGCATGATCTCGTTGGTGCCTTCAAGAATCTGGTGGACGCGCAGATCGCGGACCAGTTTCTCGATGCCATAATCGGACAGGTAGCCATAACCGCCGTGCAATTGCAGGCACTGGTCGACAATCCGGCTGCCGGCTTCGGTTACGAATTTCTTGGCCATGGCACAGAACTTAGTTGCGTCCGGTGCGCCATTGTCGAGCTTCCACGCGGCCTGACGCAGGAAAGTGCGGGCGGCTTGCAGTTCGATTTCCATATCGGCGAGGCGGAATTGCAATGCTTGGAACTGGTCGATGCTTTTACCAAAGGCCTTGCGCTCGCCCATATAGGTGAGCGTAGCGTTGAGTGCCGCTTGGGCCGCGCCGAGCGAACAGGCTGAGATGTTCAGGCGCCCCCCGTCCAGCCCCATCATCGCATAGCGGAAACCCTGTCCCTCTTCTCCTAGAAGGTTGCTGGCGGGGATCTTGCAATCGTCCATCTGAACCTGACGGGTCGGCTGCGAGCGCCAGCCCATCTTGCTTTCTAGACCACCGAAGGTCAGGCCCTCGGTGCCGTCCTCGATCACAACCGCAGAGATGCCCTTTGGACCAGCATCACCGGTCCGCGACATCACGATATAGGCATCGGCATAGCCGCCACCCGAGATAAAGGCCTTGGTGCCGGTTAGGCTGTAGCCGTCATCGGTTTTTTCTGCGCGGGTTTTCAAGGCCGCTGCGTCTGAACCTGATCCCGGTTCCGTAAGGCAGTAGGCGAAGAATTTTTCCATCGATACAGCAGGGGCCAGCAAACGTTCATGCTGCTCGGGCGAGCCGAATTTATCCAGCATCGCCGCGCACATGTTGTGGATCGACAGGAACGCCGCGACAGAGGGGCAGGCCATCGAGAGGCCTTCAAACACAAGCGTGGCGTCCAGACGGGAAAGACCTGAGCCACCGTTTTCCTCGCGGACATAGATACCGCCAAGGCCCAGTTGGGCAAGTTCCGTCCAAAGTTCCTTTGGGATGGTGCCAGCTTTTTCCCACTCTTCCGCATGGGGCGCGATGTTATCTTCGCCAAAGCTGCGGGCCATGTCGAAGATGGCTTCCTGCTCTTCACTCAGTGCGAAATCCATGGTTTCCTCCCTGCCGGCCATAATTGAACGTGTGTTTAATTAATGATTGTTACACGAGTGTTTCGGGGAGCTAAAGATCGGCGTGATATTCATCGATTAAAAGGTCGACAACAGCCTTCAACGCAAGCTCTTCACTGTCCCCCTTGTCGATGGCCGCACGATAGGTCGTACGTTGCCGGTCGGCCGATGTTCCGGTGCCCAGAATATTCGCTGCGGCCTCGACTTCGTGGCGGCATTTCAGGGTATCCATGTCTTCGTCTAAAAGCTCGAATAACTCGATCAAAAGGTGGGAGATCGGTTTGACCTCGCGGGCGCCGAAATCGATCAGCCCTTCAGAGATGCCATAACGTTGTGCGCGCCAGCGGTTTTCGGCCACCAGGAAATTATCGTAGATTCGCCAACGTTGATTATCGCGAGCGAGGCGGCAGAGCATGCGTGTCAGGCATTGCGTGATCGCCGCCAGCGACAAGGTATTTTCCAGAAGCGGTGAGACGTCACAGATTCGCGACTCGATTGTCGGGAACCGGGCCGAGGGGCGAAGGTCCCACCAGATCTTCGTGCTGTCCTCGATCATGCCAAGGTTTACCAACAGATCGACCGACCTCTGGTATTGGCCCCAACTGTCAAATTGCGGGGGCAAACCTGTGCGCGGCAGGTTGTCGAAAACCGTTAGACGATAGCTGTTCAATCCGGTGTCCAGCCCTCTCCAAAAAGGTGACGAGGCCGACAGGGCCAGCATATGCGGCAGGAAATAGCTCATCTGGTTTACAAGATCGATGCGCCGGTCCTTGTCCTCGATTCCGACATGGACGTGCATGCCACAGATCAGCATGCGTTGCGCGACACCAGCCAGATCCTTGGACAGCACGTTGTATCGTTCTTTGTCCGTGTGGTGCTGAGCCCGCCATTCCGCAAAGGGATGGCAAGAAGCAGCAATCGGGGCCAGACCGTGTTTCTTCGCAATTGATGATACCGTCGACCGCAGGCGTTTCAGATCCTCTCGTGCTTCGGTGATATTCTTGCAGACGCGAGTTCCAATCTCGACTTGGCACTGCAGGAACTCCGGGCTGAACTGGCCTTCCAGTGCCGCGCCGCATTCGACCATCAAGGCCTCAGGAGCCTCGGCCAACGCGCCGGTTTGCGGATCGACGAGAAGATATTCCTCTTCGATGCCAATGGTGTAGCTGGAGTCGGTCTGGGACATGGGCCTTACCTGCGAAACTGCATTTTCTCGATTTCAACAGGAAAGAGGCGTCGGGGGCAAGAAAAGCTTCGCGGCCCCGTAGGGCCGCGAACTTGAGGAGACAGAAAGGGATTAGTCCATCTGTTTGAAGTTGAATTCCGAGCCGTCCTTGATGCCCGAGAACCAGCGCGCCGTAACGGTTTTGGTTTTGGTGTAGAAACGGAACGCGTCCGGACCGTACTGGTTCAGGTCGCCAAAGGCCGATTTCTTCCAGCCACCGAAGCTAAAGTAAGAAAGCGGAACCGGGATCGGGAAGTTGATGCCAACCATGCCGACGTTCACCTTGTTGGCGAAGTCGCGCGCGGTGTCGCCATCAGCCGTGAAGATCGAAGTACCGTTGCCGTATTCGTTCGTCATCACCAGATCCAGCGCCTCGGCGTAGGTGTCGGTGCGGACGGTGGACAGGACCGGGCCAAAGATTTCCTCTTTGTAGATGTCCATGTCGGGTGTCACGTTGTCGAAGAGCGACGGGCCAACGAAATAGCCGTCCTCGTAGCCTTGCAGCGAGAATCCACGACCATCGATCTTCAGGTCTGCGCCTTGCTCAACGCCCGAGTCGATCAGGCCAACGATACGTTCTTTCGCAGCCGCAGTGATGACAGGGCCGTAGTCCACGTCTTCTTCAGAGGTGTAGGGGCCAACCTTCAGCTTTTCGATGCGCGGGATCAGGCGGTCAACCAGTGCGTCGGCAGTGTCTTGACCAACTGGAACAGCAACCGAGATCGCCATGCAGCGTTCGCCAGCCGCGCCAAAGCCTGCGCCAACCAGAGCGTCAGCCGCCTTATCCAGATCGGCATCGGGCATGATGATCATGTGGTTCTTTGCACCACCAAAGCACTGAGCACGTTTCCCGTTCTCGGCTGCACGGTGATAGATGTAATGCGCAATCGGGGTAGAACCGACGAAGCCAACGGCCTGAACAGTGTCGTTGTCGAGAAGCGCGTCGACAGATTCCTTGTCACCATTGACGACCTGCAGGACGCCATCGGGCAGGCCTGCTTCTTTGAATAGCTCTGCCAGTCGCAGCGAGGTCGAAGGGCAGCGCTCGGACGGCTTCAGGATCATCGCGTTACCAGCTGCGATTGACGGGGCCATCTTCCACAGGGGGATCATGGCTGGGAAGTTGAACGGGGTGATCCCCGCAACAACGCCCAGGGGCTGGCGCATCGAGTACAGGTCGATACCCGGGCCGCCGTCGTTCATGTATTCGCCTTTCAGAAGGCTTGGGGCGCCCATGCAGACTTCGACCACTTCCAGACCCCGCTGCACATCACCGCGTGCGTCGGGCAGCGTCTTGCCGTGTTCTTTGGAAACCAGCTCGGCCAGTTCATCCATGTGCTCATTGATCAGGGCGGCAAATTTCATAATGACCCGGGCACGGCGCTGAGGGTTGGTTGCCCCCCAACCGACTTGTGCTTCGGCCGCTTTGGCAACGATTGCGTCAACCTCATCCTTGGTTGCCAGGGGCACACGTGCCTGAACCTCGCCGGTTGCGGGGTTGAAGACATCGGCAAAACGGCCCGAGGTTCCGTCGATCATCTCGCCATTCACATAGTGGGAAAGCTCTTGCATTGTGACCTCCATAGCAAAGTTGCGCCAACATTAGACTTGCGAAAACACAAAACAAACATGAAATATAGCAAATAGGTATTGCAAAAATATAGGTGCATGATGGCCGAGAACTGGGACGATCTGCGTCTGTTCCTTGCGGTGGCGAGGTCTGACAGTCTTGGAAGGGCAGGCGTTTTGGTAAAGCTGGATCCGGCTACGCTGAGCCGCCGCATCAAGCGGTTGGAAGAACATTTAGGTGTTCCATTGTTTGTAAAGTCTCCCCAAGGATACAGCCTGACCGACGCAGGAGAGCGCCTTCTTGCCCATGCCGAGATCTCGGAGCGGGCGTTTTCGACTGGCGTGGCCGAATTGCGCGGGGCAGGGGAGGCCTTGGCCGGAGCGGTTCGGATCGGTGCGCCGGATGGTTGCGCCAACTACGTTCTGCCACAGGTTTGTGCCGAGATATCTGATCAGCACCCGGAACTGGAATTCCAGATCATCGCTCTGCCGCGCGTCTTCAACCTGTCGAGGCGTGAGGCCGATATGGCGATCAGTGTTTCCCCACCCACCGCGGGCCGCCTTACGGTGCAAAAGATTTCTGATTACCGACTGCACCTGGCGGCCCATGAGGACTATCTGAAGGCACACGCCCCGATCCACACTCGAAAGGACCTGATTGGTCACAGAATCGTCGGCTACATCGCCGATATGATTTTTGACAAGGAACTCGACTATCTTGGCGAGTTGGGTGACGTCCCGGTTCAATTGGCGTCAAATTCCTTTTCCGTGCAATTCAATCTGGTCAGGCAGGGATTCGGTGTTGGCATCCTGCATGATTTTGCGGTGCCGATTTGGCCGGGGCTGAAGCGAATCCTAACTGAGGAGGTCTCATTAACCCGATCTTTCTACCTCGTTCGTCACGCCGATGACCGTCGACACGAAAGATTGAGCCGCGTTTCGCGACTTTTGTCGGAAGGTATGCGACGAGAGATCGCACGACTGGAGTCCTTGGCTTGACAGCCTGCAGCATTCTGGACGACGCTGAAAAAAAAGGAGGACTGTAATGCTCGTAAACCAAATTCTGAAAATGAAGCCCGAGGGTGGTGTCGTCAGCATCGCGCCCGGTGCCACGATTGCAGAAGCGGCGACTCTCTTGTCTGCACGCCGGATCGGTTGCGTGGTTGTTTCGGAAGATGGTGAGAAGCTTTCCGGCATCCTTTCCGAACGCGATATCGTGCGTGAATTGGGTAAGCGCGGTCCGGCCTGTATGTCCGACAAGGTGTCTGATTTGATGACCAGTGACATCAAGACCTGCTCCGGCGACGATGATGGTGAGGACATCCTCCAACGCATGACCGAAGGCCGTTTCCGCCACATGCCGGTTGTTGATGGCGAGGCCGTGGTAGACCTTATTTCGATCGGCGACGTGGTGAAAGCGCGCCTGGCCGAACTGTCGATGGAAAAGGATGCCCTTCAAGGCATGATCATGGGTCACTAAACTTCTTCCCGCTTGCATCTGGCGGCGCAATATTGTTGCGTGCGAGAAATTGACGAGGAGGTGGCATGCGCGTCGCTCTGTACCCGGGAACGTTCGATCCCATTACGCTTGGGCATATTGACATCATTCGCCGTGCTGCGGCGATGGTGGATCGTTTGGTCATTGGTGTGGCGATCAACCGCGACAAGGGCCCATTGTTCTCTCTCGAAGAGCGGGTTGCGATGGTCGAAGCGGAATGCGCGATCCTGTCGGAAGAAACGGGCACAGAGATCGTCTCGCACCCGTTTGAAAACTTGCTGATACATTGCGCGCGGGACGTCGGGGCGCAGACCATTGTGCGCGGCCTTCGGGCCGTGGCGGATTTTGAATATGAATTCCAGATGGTTGGTATGAACCGGGCCATGGATAATTCAATCGAGACCGTCTTCCTGATGGCGGAAGCGCGGCATCAGGCGATTGCATCGAAGTTGGTGAAAGAGATTGGCCGGTTGGGTGGTGACGTATCGAAATTCGTTACGCCCGATGTTGAGCAGGCGCTACTGGCGAAATTTGGCCGCTAAGAAAATGCGCGTTAACGCCAAAAGGCCAACCATTCCAACAATTCGTCGAACTTGATTGCTAAGAACAGCGTGTTGCTCCATTCGAACCAGACGTAATCGATCAGCAGGGCGCTGAAGATTGCGATTGCCAGAAATGCGGCGGTTCCGTTGGTCATTTTCGGGCGGCTTTACCTAGCGCTGTGTTCGATTGGGACAGATGGAGAGGTCAGGGCGCCCAAAGTCAACCGCTTATCCAGAATGCTGGGTTCAAAACGACAATCACCGCCGAATCATCGGCGGTGATCGTTAATTCGTAGCTAATGGGCGAAATCAGTTCGACAACTGACCCATGCGTGCAGCGACGTCGGCCATGCGAACCGAGAAGCCCCACTCGTTATCGTACCATGCCAGTACGCGAACAGTGCGACCGCCGATGACCTTGGTTTGGTCGGGGGCGAAGATCGAGGATTCTTCAGTGTGATTGAAGTCGACTGAAACTTTCGGTTCCGGGTCGAAGCCCAAAACGCCCTTCATTGCGCCAGCCGCGGCTTCGCGGACAACCTCGTTGACGTCCTCGACAGTCACATCTTTCGAGGCTTCAAAGGTCAGGTCCACGGCCGAAACATTCGGGGTCGGGACGCGCAGGGCGGACCCGTCCAGCTTGCCTTCCAACTCGGGAAGGACCTCTTTCAGGGCTTTCGCAGCGCCGGTCGAGGTCGGGATCATCGACATGGCAGCCGCGCGCGCGCGGTACAGGTCGCTGTGACGACGGTCTAGCGTCGGCTGGTCGCCGGTGTAGGCGTGAATGGTGGTCATGATACCACGTTCGATGCCGATGGCGTTGTGCAGCACCTTGGCAAGCGGGGCGAGGCAGTTGGTGGTGCAAGAGCCATTCGAGACCATCTTGTGGATCGGCAGCAGGTCATCGTGGTTCACGCCGAAGACAATGGTCTTCTCGACGTTTTTGGCCGGAGCCGAGATCAGAACCTTCTTGGCGCCGCGTTCCAGATGGACTTTAGCCTTCTCGCCGTCGTTGAACTTGCCGGTGCATTCCAGAACGACGTCGCAGCCGGACCAGTCCAGTTCAGACGGGTCATAGGTCGAGAACATTTCCATCGGGCCTTGGCCGATGTCCATGGTGTTCCCGTTGATAACGATGTCATTACCGAAACGACCGTGGACACTGTCGTAGCGCAGCAGGTGGGCGCTGGTCTCGAGCGGGCCAGTCGCGTTCACCTTAACCACTTTCACGTCTTCGCGCGCTGCTTCAGCGATATGAGCCAGCGTGCAGCGGCCGATACGGCCAAATCCGTTGATGCCAAGAGTAATAGTCATGCCACGCCTCACCTTCCGTTGTGGTGCCCGTATATGTTGCGCTTTCTATAGACATCGAAAGGCGTTGGGGGAAGGTAAAATCTTGTATTTTACCAATGTGTTAGCGCAAACTTCTGCGCAGCAGCATAGGGTTGCGCTAACAAATTTGGAGGGTCAGCGCTAACGGTATGCAATTGTGTGCAATGTGTTCAAGGTGAGTCGCGGACAATAAAAAGGGGGCGTGAAACCAATCACGCCCCCGAAAAAATCTCGCCAGCAAGGCCTACAGCAGGTCTTTGGCTTTCTGAGCGACATTCGCAGCTGTGATGCCGAAATGCTCGAACAGTTCACCGGCCGGGGCCGATGCACCGAAGCTTTCCATGCCGACAAAAGCAGCTTTGTTGTACTTGCCACGCTCTCCGCATAGCCAGCGATCCCATCCATGACGCGCGGCAGCTTCGACCGCAACGCGGACCGGCCCGCCCGGCAGGACGCGTTTACGATAGGCTTCATCCTGCTGCTCGAACAACTCCCAGCAGGGCATCGAGACGACACGAGTGCCAATCCCTTCGGCCTGCAGGATGTCGCGCGCTGCCAATGCGGTTGAGACTTCCGAACCCGAAGCCATCAGGATGACCTGACGTTTGCCCTCGGCATCGGCGAGAACATAGGCGCCCTGTGCGGTCATGTTCTTGTTCTTGTGTTCGGTGCGGACGGTGGGCAGGCCCTGACGGGTCAGAACCAGAGTCGACG
>CAYFXM010000058.1:0-13566 GCA_964346965.1 uncultured Actibacterium sp.
AGTTGAAAAGCATTACTGCTTATCCTTGACGTTCGAACCTCTGCACATCATGCCTGCTGGAGGCTAATCCAACAGGACTTCTGTTCATCGTGCATCAGTATCCAAAAGATACCGAAGACCGACAAACAGTGAAGCTGACACTCTATAATCGAACCGAAATTCTAAGAGCGCGATATGACGTACAGCTGTTTGTTCATCGAACAAACCAAACCGCCCGCATATCTCTTCAGATACCAGCAATGTCAAAGAGCAAAGAGACAAAAACCAACGTGATGCGCCCTAACTTTCGGCGCGCCCCGCCAGATCTACCTCTTAAGTGTCCGCCCTGTCAGCCAACTGCGTGGCCCCCGGAGCGTCCCGCCAGCGCCTCAGCGCCGCCGGTGAAGGGGGTTCTAAGGATAACACACAAAACCCGCAAGCGCTTTTTTCAGTTTTCTGACATAAAACCGGAAAAAACTTAGACACCCCTTGTTTTGAAGGCGAAATTGGCCGCCTCCCACAGGCCGAAAGGGTCATTTGGAAAGGAAATTGCCAATTTCCAAGATAAAGGTTTTCGAAAATTAATCTAGCTCATCGAGTGCGCTCTCTCAGCGCTCCATCGCGACCGGTCAATGTGCAAAACTGAGTCGCATTCGACTCGATTACTGGGCGACCTCTGCAAAATTGGACCGGGCGCGCCCCTCGCTCTTTGATCGGTACAAGGCTTGGTCTGCATCCTTCAGCATGATCTCCGGATCAGGTGTGTCGTATCGGGTTGAAACTGCCATCCCGATGCTTCCGGAAATTCGGCAAAGCGAATTTCCATACGCAATCGGCTCCTGCAAGCGAGCAATGATCCTGTTGGCGATGTCCCGCATCCGGTTCGGATTTACCAATCCTTTGAGGATCAGGACGAACTCATCCCCGCCGTAACGCACGATCACGTCGTTCTTACGGGTTTCCGCAACAAGGATCCGCGCAACTTGCTGCAACACCTGGTCACCTGCTGCGTGACCATAGGTATCGTTAACCGCCTTAAAGAAATCGAGGTCGAGATGCATGAGCGCAAAAGGTTCGACCGTCTCAACAAGGCGCGACAATACGAATTCCATTGCTCGGCGGTTTTTCAAACCCGTCAGCGTATCAGTAAAGGCCTGCTCTTCCGCGGCGATCTTGGCGCCCTGCAGGCGCTGGTTAAGACTTCGAAGCTCATCCATCACGACTGTCTTCGCCTCGAATAAATAGAGCATTTCGACAGCGAGGTCAGTAACCGCGAAATCGCCTACGGTCAGGTTATAGTCTGCAACAGCCTCGACCACAGATATCCCGAAGGACAGGTTGATCAAAGCCCCGTCCGGATCTGCCATCTGAACGACGACACCTTTAAACTCCGTATGCGGTGGTTTTTGAAAGGCCAGGTTCAACTTGAGCCCCTCGTTAGACCACAGCGCTCCACAACAATCGAAGTTACGTGGACGGCGGATATCAAACACGTCGGTCAGGATTTTTCCTGTGAGTTCGCAGTTGGGCCGCATTTTTTGCAATGTAGGCCCCACGGAAAGGATAACTCCATTAGAATCCGTGCGCAGGTGCAGAGGCATCAACTGTCCAAGCGCCTGCTCGTCCAACAGGACATTCACGCCTCTACCTCCATCGGTAGTGCAAGACGAAAATGTCGGCCCGACGAAAAACTGTCTTGCAATAAGTCGATGTGGATAGCGTCGTGCCCGTCAACGTCCCATCCGGAATAATCAAGAAGAACCAGAGCGCCATAGTCATCAGCCATCGCCCTTAATACGCCGATCATTAGATGTCCGCCCCCTGGCAGTCGCCAGCGGCAGATAAGGCGAAATGCATTTTCACCATCATCGAAGACCTCAAGCTCTGGCACCTCCAGATCAGGCACCGCCAGCCTGGCTCGATCACGCAGCCCGTCAAGCGAATGCAAAAACTCGACAAAGCTGTCTCCCCCGAACCGCAGCAGACGACGCAGCGCCTCGAGCTTGGGATTTGAAACCAGAAATGTGCCTAAATCCTCGAGCAACATTTCCAACGGCTTGTCGAGCATTTCGGAAAAGCCCTGCAACAACTTCTCGGTTACAACATCGTCATAATGTAGCATCGCTTCGAACCCTGCGGGCGGTGCGCCTGCCAGATCGGCCCCTTTGGCCCAGATCGCCGGACCATAAGTGTCAGTTATGAACAATTGGATCGATCGATTGATAAGACCGTGCATGGTCCAAACCCCAAAGCTTTGAACCACGGCTAAGGGGAAAGTGTTAATAAAGTCGAAAGATTGCTATTAGCCGCCGCGCTGCTGCAGGCGATCTTGCAGTTGCCCGACATGGTCCAGCACATGATCCGCGAGATCGTCTAGATCACTGCGCCATGCCGGCCCGGTCAGTACGCCGATCGTCACCATGCCCGCAGCACGGCCAGCGCTCAGGTCGTGGCGACTGTCTCCGACCATAATCACCTGATCCGCGGGGCAGGAAATCTCTCGGGCAAAGGCCAGCAACTGCCCCGGCATCGGCTTTGCCCCGTGTCCGCTGTCACTGCCTGCAATGAAATCAAACCTGTCGACCACGCCCACGGCAGCAAGATGTGACCGGGCCGAAGCTTCCGCATCGTTCGTGGCAACCCCAAGCTTGAGACCGAGGCCGGACAGGTGATCCAGCAAAGGAATGAGTGGCGCGGCCTCGACCATGGGAGCCAGCACGGCAGCCTCGTTCATTTGCCCAAGCAGGGCCGCGAAGTCCTGGTGATGTAAATGTGGAAGCAGATGCTCCGCTATTTCGACCGGAGTGCCAGCGATGACCGGGCTTTGCGGGTGGTACTCACCGGTCCGGGAATCGAAGCCGATCGCCTGACCCAATGCATGGGCTCGTTCTTCACAACCGTCTGCCAAATCCGCCAGAAAGGACCGCGCCCAGGCAGTCCATGTGGCACGAAAATCGAACAGAGTTCCGTCCTTGTCAAAGACAATTCCCGAGATACGCCGATCTGAAAAAACAACATATTCAGACATTTTCGAGCCTCATGTCCAATGAGGCCGAGCACCGCCGGGCAGGGCCTGTCTGGCCTGCAGCGGCAGGTCATACGCCAGCCCGGCGGCGTCGCAAAAGGCGACCACCCAATTGTCATCCATGGTCAAGAAATCCAGCAGAGAAATCAGGAACTCCGGATCTTCGGCCCGCTGGGCCAGCTCCCCTTGCGCGATGCCTGTCGAGCCCATGAAGACAGGCAACAGCTCTTCATTGCCAGCAAGCCAGCCAAGCGCTTTCAGCGCAATAGTCTCTGCACGTTCTGGATTCACTGCCGAAAACCTTCCAATCCTCGCGTCGGTTGTACCGTTGCAGGAGTTGGGTGACAATCAGCCAAGTGTCAACGTTTAGCGGGCGGACGACCGTCGCGGCTTGGCCCTCTGCGCAGGGCCTTTTCAAGCGCATCGGCATAGGCGCGGCGTTCCTCGTGTGACATTGTCTTGATCCTGTTCAGCAATGCCTTCTGGCCGTCATTTACCCGACCATTAATCATGGCCTGCTGTTCAGCCATGAGACGAGCATAGGCATCGGCATCGAATGCGTCAGCCCGAAGGACACCCAGAATGTCGCGGAACCCGTCGCGCAGACTGCGCCTCACTAGGGCACCCTCTGACGCGGATGGGCGCAGCTCTCGCGCCAGTGCAACGCGACTTTCCTTCGGCAAAGCTCGCCCATAGGGACCAAGGTGCTGCAGCACTCGGCTATCGACAAGTGTATCACCGCGGTCGTACTTGCGTTTCCCTACTGCGGCCCCAACCACCAATCCAACGAACAACAGGTTGAATATCAACGAAACCAGCAGAGCAATGCGCAACCACCGACGGCGGGGCTTTGCTGTTGTTTTTTGAGTTTCCGCCATTATCAGCCCTCGCCCCAGAAATCGTCAGCCGTCAGTGTCAGGTCAGCCACATCGTAACTGTAGCCGCCCGAGAAAATCGCGTCCGCAGGGTCCAGAACCGCCGGGGTGCTGTATCCAACCCAAAGGCCAATCAGTCCGGCAAACCCCATGCCTGCCGCGGCCCGCCACCCGCCAAGGTCTGCCAGAAACCCGCCAAGAAAACGCCAGCCCTTCGTCGCCTGCACTTCGGTCGCGAGTGGCCGCTCCGCTTCAGCATCCGCAAGGATTCGAGCGATCAACGCTTCTGACGGGATCGGCGCCTTGGCGCGCCCCGCGTCAAAGAAGGCTTCCAGTTCGGTATCGTGCTGTTCCATATCAGTCATCCGTATACCCCAATTCTTCCTTTCGGCCAGCCAGGGCCGCGGCCAAGGCGCGTTTCCCCCGCGCTGTCAGGCTTTCCACGGCCTCAACTGTCACATTCAAGACCTCGGCGATTTCGGGGTTCTTCAACCCCTCGAGGTGTCGCAGCACCACCGCCTGACGTTGCCGCTCTGGTAAAGTTTGCAATGCCGCCTCCAACGCGGCATTCCGAGTGGCCGCCTGCAGTCGCTGTTCAGCACTGGCCCCTTCATCGAGCGGTTCCGCAACCGCATCCAGATCGACAGTCCGCCGTTTTCGCAGCCTGTCGGTGCATAGGTTGGCCGTGACCCGGTACAGCCAAGTCGAAATCTTTGCCTGTCCCTGCTGCCACTCGGGCGCGATCTTCCACAGCCGCAACATCGCTTCCTGCGTGACATCCTCAGCCTCAGCCCGGTCGCCCAGAACCCTCGCGGCATAGCCCAGAACCCGGGGGGTTAGACGGGCGGTCAACAACCGAGCCGCTGTCGCATCGCCATTGGCGAAGTTCAGCAGCAATACCTCGTCCGAGGTTTCCTGATCGGCATCAAAGGCCACGTGTTCGCTCTCTTGCCCTGTCATTCCCCACCCGACATTCGGGTCCTACCCTTGCCGGGAAAACGGTGGCCCGCAAGAGCGGACCACCTTTTCAGCAGTTAGTGGTTTTTCTTGCCGAACCGACCACCTTCGCGGAATTTCTTGGCCTTGGCCATCGCGGTCTTGAACTCTTCCTCAGTCACCTTGCCGTCATCGTCCAGATCAGCGCGCTCGAACAACGAGCCTCGTTTGCCGCGTTCGCCTTCATGCGAAGCCATTTCCTCGGCGCTGACCAGGCCATCGTCATTTGCGTCCAGACGCTCGATCATGCGCTCGGCACGCTTCATGCGACGGTTTTCCTCTTGCTTAGCCTGTTGCGCCATCAATTCATCGGCTGACAACTGGCCGTCGCCATCGGTGTCAATTTCGGCGAATTTCGCAGCCTTGCGCGCATCCATCTCTTCCTGAGTGATGACGCCGTCGCCGTTTGCATCCAGCTCGCTAAACACGATTGGAATCCGGGGCCCCTGGCCACGTTCGCCGTGCCCACCGGGCTGCGCAAATGCGGGTACCGCCGCGGCTGCCAAAACCGAAACCAGAAGAGTTGCGCTCAATGCCGTTTTTGCCGATTTTTTCATGACTTGCTCCTTTGTCTGTATGACCCGCCGTTTCTGGCGTGTTCACAAAGTCAAACGCAGGCAGCAGATTTTTCCGTCGCACTTTTTCTGAAAAACTTACCCGCCTCTGGGTATGGACAGCATGTCCCATAGGAATTCGCGACCAAAGCACTATGTTCCGCCTCAACAGTCTAATCTGGTTTATTGAGAGTTTCATGACCGATACACAGGATCGCCCTCTTCAACCGGCCCTTATCCGTGGCTGGCGCCGCCGGTGCCCAAACTGCGGTTCCGGCCCGATGCTGCGCGGCTATCTCAAGGTGCGGGACAATTGTCCAACCTGTAATGAGGCTCTGCACCATCAGCGCGCCGATGACGGGCCGGCCTATCTGACGATCCTGATCGTCGGCCATATCATGGCGCCAATCATTCTTTGGGGCTTCACAGAATACCGCCCGGACCCGTGGGTACTGGCAACCGTGATCTCATTGGGATGCACTGCGCTTTCTCTGTATCTTTTGCCTAGGCTGAAGGGCGCACTAATCGCCTTGCAATGGGCCAAACGCATGCACGGATTCGGAGCACGAACCTGACCCAGATTGATCCCCCTATTCGCGATGCCTCTACGGTCATCCTGCTGCGCGACGCTGAAACCGCACCGCATGTTTTGATGGGCCAGCGTGGGGCAAAAGCGGCCTTCATGCCGAACAAGTTCGTCTTTCCCGGCGGCGCAGTCGACCTTGCCGACCAGCAGGTTTCGCTACACCCGGGCCTAAACCCGACTTGCGAGGCTCGACTTAATCAACAAAGCGACCCGGCTCTGGCGCAGGCAATCGTCGCAGGAGCGATCCGCGAGGTCTGGGAAGAAACCGGTCTGCTTCTGGGTCAAACCGGCAACTGGTCTATGTCCCCGCCAGAAGGATGGGAGCATTTCGCAGCGACGGGCCACCGACCCGCTGCCGAAGGGTTCCGTTTCATCTTTCGCGCCATCACACCGCCGGGTCGCCCCCGCCGATTTGACGCGCGCTTCTTCCTTGTCGACGCCGACCACATCCAAAGCGATCTGGATGATTTTTCGGGCGCCGAGGACGAGCTTTCGCACCTTCAATGGATACCTCTCAACGAAGCGCGTCAGTTCAACCTGCCCTTCATCACCGAGGTTGTTCTGGCCGAAGTTCAATCCCTTCTCGACACGGATCAGCCCCCACGCAGCGTGCCGTTTTTCGACAATCGCACAACGGTTTCGCAGTTCCAGCGGCTGGCCTAGAGAAACAGGATCAGAAGAAGGATACTGGCGGTCAGGAAGCCCATGGCCAACAGCTCTCGCCCGCTGGTCTTCTCTTTGAAAAACAACGTCGTTGCCAGATAGCTGAAGACCAGTTCTATCTGCCCGAGCGCTTTAACATAAGCGGCGTTCTGCAAGGTAAATGCCAGAAACCAGCCAAGCGATCCAAACATCGAGAAAACGCCGACCAAACCGGCCACGCGCCAATGTATCAAAACCCTTGATATCTCTCCCTTTTCGCGAAACGCCAACCAAAGCGCCATGGTGGCGGCTTGCCCCGCGGTAACCAGCGACAGCGTAAAAGCCGCGCGCAAAAAGACGTCATCCAGCCCCAAAGAAAGCGTTGCGCCCCGATAGCCAGTTGCAGAAAAAGCGAACAGCACACCGGATAACAGACCAAGCCCGCTGGCCTTGTTAAAGAAGCGCCCAAGACCGCCGCCGCCCTCTGGCGGATCAGAGAGCAAGATAATTCCAACAAAACCTACAAGGATCGCCACCAGACCGAGGGTTGAAATGCCCTCACCCAGTACGATCAACCCGACAAGGGCGGTCTGAAGCACCTCGGTCTTCTTGAAAGTGATACCGACTGCAAAATTGCGCTCTGCAAACAGGGCAACGACACACATGGTTGCCAATATCTGCGCCAACCCGCCAACCACCGCATAGCTCGCGAAGGTCGCATTCACACTCGGTATCGGCTGATCAGTGGCCGCCAGATAGAGGGCGACGATGACCCCGACCAGCGGAAAGGAATAGAGGAACCGCGCAAAAGTCGCGCCACCCGTCGACAACCGCGTTGCTTTCAGATGCTTCTGCAACATGAACCGCAGGTTCTGAGCGAACGCCGCCGCAATAGTGATTGGGATCCAGAGTTCCATTTAAGGCAGTTCCACCGACACTCTAATAGGGCATCGGGTGGGCTTTATGCGCCTCAGCGATCTCGGACAAAACCTCTTCACTCAACACGGTGTCACCCGCCGGCAGTGCCGCCGAAAGTTGCTCCAGCGACCGCGCCCCAATGATCGACACCGCCGGAAACGGACGAGACAAAACAAAGGCATTGGCCAGACAAACCGGATCAATCCCGTGTTTCTTCGCAATCTCAAGATAGGCGTCCACAGCGCTCCAAACCCGGGGTGTTACACGCCCCCCCAAGGTCGCGTTTTTCGTCCGGCGACTTCCTTCCGGTATGACATCTCCCTGGTATTTCCCGCTCAACATACCGGCCGCCAGGGGCGAATAGGCCAGCAAGGTGATCTGCTCATTATGCCCTAGCTCGGCCAAATCGGTATCGTATTGGCGACACAGCAGCGAGTACTCGTTCTGCATTGACTCCATCCGCGGATAGCCCTTCGTCTCCGCCAGTCGCAACCAATGCGAGGTCCCCCAAGCGGTTTCGTTGGACAGGCCCAGATGGCGGATTTTCCCGGCTTTGACCTGCGCCTGCAGAGCTTCATAGGTCGCGTCCATGTCCTCCAGAATTTGCGCGCGGTCCTGCTTACTCGGATCGTAGCCCCAGTTCTGACGAAAGTGATACGATCCGCGGTTCGGCCAATGCAGTTGATAGAGATCGATGTAGTCAGTCTTTAACCGCTTCAGCGAGCCATCTACGGCAACCGGTATCGTTTCTGGAGTAATTCCAGCCCCTTCACGCACGGAACCGCCATTTGGCCCGACGATCTTGGTGGCAATTACGATGTCCTCGCGCCGCCCGGTCTTGGTGAACCACTCGCCGATAATCTCCTCGGTCCGGCCCACGGTCTCTTTGCTGACCGGGTTAACCGGGTACATCTCGGCCGTGTCGATGAAGTTCACGCCGTGATCCAACGCCATGTCGATCTGTGCATGGCCTTCTTCCTGGGTATTCTGGGTCCCCCAAGTCATCGAGCCCAGGCAAATCTCCGACACTTTCACGTCGGTTCGACCGAGATTGGTGTAGCGCATATCTGCCCCTCAAAGTTCTTTCAGGGCAAACCTAAAGGCTGAGGATGGTTCGACAAGCCCGCAACGGCAGAAAACTATGTCCTTCGTGGGTGCTTCGGCCACTGGCCAAGCCTGCCCCCCTAGGCTAAACGAGGCAAAACCCCAATTCTCAAGGGCGAACGCATGGCACGCATCCTGATCACCTCGGCACTTCCCTATATCAACGGGATCAAGCATCTGGGCAATCTCGTCGGCTCTCAGCTTCCGGCGGACCTTTATGCCCGTTACCAGCGCCAGCGGGGTCACGAGGTGATGTTTATCTGCGCCACCGACGAACATGGCACCCCGGCGGAACTGGCCGCTGCCAAAACCGGGGAAGATGTCGCCGACTATTGTAAACGCATGCACGCCGAACAGTCGAAACTGGCCGAAGGTTTCCGCCTTTCCTTCGACCACTACGGTCGGTCTTCCTCGCAGCGGAATCACCAACTGACCCAGCATCTAGCCGAGAAACTGGCCGAGAACGGGTTCATCGAGGAAGTGACCGAGAAACAGGTCTATTCCAACGCCGATGGCCGCTTCCTGCCCGACCGCTACATCGAGGGCACCTGCCCAAACTGCGGCTACGACCGCGCCCGCGGCGACCAGTGCGAGAATTGCACCAAGCAGCTTGATCCCACCGACCTGATCGAGCCCCGCTCCGCCGTGTCCGGCTCCACCGATCTGGAAGTGCGCGAGACCAAGCACCTTTACCTGAAACAGACCGCGTTGAAAGACGACATCGACAAGTGGATTGACAGCCAAAAGGGCTGGCCCATCCTGACCACTTCGATCGCGAAAAAATGGCTGCATGACGGCGACGGCCTGCAGGACCGGGGCATCACCCGGGACCTGAAATGGGGCGTGCCCGTCACCAAAGATGGCGCGCCGTGGCCGGGGATGGAAGACAAGGTCTTCTACGTCTGGTTCGACGCCCCTATCGAGTATATCGCGGCCACCGCTGAATGGGCCGACGCCAACGGCAAGTCAGATGCCGATTGGGAGCGCTGGTGGCGCACCGACAAAGGCGCCGACGATGTCCGTTACGTCCAATTCATGGGCAAGGACAACGTGCCGTTCCACACCCTGTCCTTCCCCGCGACCATCATGGGCTCGCGCGAGCCATGGAAGTTGGTCGATTACATCAAATCGTTCAACTACCTGAACTACGACGGTGGCCAGTTCTCAACTTCGCAAGGGCGCGGCGTCTTCATGGATCAGGCGCTGGACATTCTGCCCGCTGACTATTGGCGCTGGTGGCTGCTGTCGCACGCACCGGAAAATTCGGACAGCGAATTCACATGGGAGAACTTCCAAGCCTCGGTCAACAAAGACCTCGCCGACGTGCTGGGCAACTTCGTCAGCCGCGTCACCAAGTTCTGCCGCTCGAAATTCACCGAGATCGTCCCCGATGGCGGAGAGTTCGGCGAGCAAGAACAGGCCCTGATCGCCGACCTCACGATCCGCATCCGCGCCTATGAAGGCCATATGGAGGCAATGGACGTTCGCAAAGCCGCGACCGAGCTTCGCGCCATCTGGGTCGCGGGCAACGAGTACCTGCAATCAGCCGCCCCATGGTCGACCTTCAAGGAAAACCCAGATCAAGCAGCGGCTCAAGTCCGCCTCGCCCTGAACCTGATCCGCGTCTACGCGGTCCTCTCGCGCCCCTTCGTCCCGGACGCCTGCGACACGCTGATGGCCGCGATGCAGACCGAGGACGCCAGCTGGCCCGACGACGTCGCCGCCGCGCTGTCGGCCCTGCCGACCGGCCACGCCTTCACCGTGCCTGACGTCACCTTCCGCAAGATCAGCGACGACGAGCGCAAGGAATGGGAAAAGCAGTTCGCAGGTACCCGCGACTAACACGATTCATTTGGCTAAAAATATCCCGGGGAGAATTGGCCGTCAGGCCAAGAGAGCGCTGACCCCTCCCCCACCCGTCAACTGACGCCACGTTTTCCATGACTTTCCCCCGAACCCCGGCACAATACCCATGCCAATTCCCGGGAGAACACTATGGCCGACTGCCTGACACTCAACATCGAAAACCACGTGGCCGAAGTCACCCTCAACCGGCCCGACAAAAAGAACGCCCTGAACTTCGATTTGCTTGATGCGTTGGTCGAGACCGCCACCTCGTTAAAGGGCGATCACGAAGTCCGCGCCGTGATCCTCACTGGCGCGGGGGGCACGTTCAGCGCGGGTATCGACCTCAACCTCCTTCAATCGATTCTGCCCCGAATGGCCGAGATCAAGGAACAATTGCTAAATCCGCCGGAAGGTGAGACGGCAAACATGTTCCAAAAACCGATCACCATCTGGTCAGAGCTCCGTGTACCAGTCATCGCCGCGATTGAGGGCGTCTGTTTCGGTGCCGGAATGCAACTGGCGCTCGGCGCCGATCTCCGCATCGTCTCCCCCACTGCCCAACTCGCGATCATGGAAGCCAAATGGGGTCTCATCCCCGACATGGGCATCACACAGTTCTTGCCCCATTTGATGCGCGCGGATCAGGCCAAGGAATTGATCATGACTGGTCGTATTCTCGACGCGTCCGAGGCCGCGGATCTGGGTCTTGTCACGCGCCTTTCCGACACCCCACTTGTTGCCGCCCGCGAGTTGGCAGCCGAGCTCGCTGCTCGTTCCCCCGACGCTGTTCAGGCTTCGAAATCTTTGGTCAACGGCGCGTGGACCGACGCCGCCGCCGGCCTGAAACTGGAAGCCGAACTACAGGCCCAGATCATGGGCGCGCCGAACCAGTTGGAAACCGTCATGGCGGTGATGCAAAGGCGTGTTGCGGTCTATCGGTAGCAATGAGCGTCACTCTTTGATAGGCGGTTTCATCCTGCGTTTACTCAAATGAAACGCTGGCTGTTCCCCGGCAAAATTATATCCACGAGTATAGTTCCGTTGCCAACCTTGCTGGATGGTAGCGGGATTCTCCGCTTCCATTTCTTCAATAAAACTTGTGCGGCTGTCGCGCCATTTTTCGAAACTATCCTTAAGTGCGGGATCAGCATCCAAATCGCGTACGACTGGCTGAACGTCACTCATGAGGATATGGGGCACGAGTGTCAGGAAACAGAATGGATCACCCTTTCTAAAATGGACCACCCCTGGCGCTGTAAACCGCCAATTCATCGTGAATGTCAATGGAAGCCAATCTGTCTCGACCAAACCCTCAAGAGGGTAAATCCGTGCAGACGGCTGGTTCGGCGACCCGCGGACCGATACCGCCCACCCCGCCGACGTACGAAACAAGTAGCCAGGTTGAAACGTAAGCACGCCCTCGCCAAAGTGAGAGTGTGCGAAACGATCAACCAGTGGCTGCTCTTCCTCATTTTCAGCGAGAATCTCTATGTCGGTCTTATCCCGCCCGCCCTTCCAACGTGCCTTCAACCCGACTGGGCACAAAAGCTCCCAGCCAGTCGCGTTTGCAATCGCCAACGGCGTACAGCGATAAGCAAAGCGATCACTTGTCTGATCCATCCATACCCGCTTAGAGAATGCAGGGACAATTTCCGGGGGGGTTTCCACGACAGGATAGGCCGAAAAGAGCGGCGTCAGTGCTTCGACATTCAATTCTTCTTTCACAGCCGCCTCAATCGCCCTTAGCCAATAATGTGAAATCTAAAACTTTGCACATGAGCAAATCCCAACAAGTTTTCAATCAAACAGTTAAATCTGGCATCGAAAAAACCTTACGACATTTGATTTGCATTGCAAGATCCATCGGGAAATGGCCCGAGTTGTGAAGCAGATGAAGAACAAGCCCAGTTCTCTAAGGAGGGAAGTCCCATCTGGTACCCGCGGCCGGACTCGAACCGGCACGGCCATACGGCCTGGAGATTTTAAGTCTCCTGTGTCTACCATTCCACCACGCGGGCGCCGGATGGTTGTTTTGTTCTAAGGGGCATTTTCATCGAGGGAAACCCGTTTTCCGCGAAGCAGCACAGATCGCATGATCAACTACAGATCCGTCCCGCTGTCGGGGATCAGCATATGCCTTTCCGGGAGCCACGGGTTCAGCGCCAACGCCTCTTTCAGGGCAATCTGCCCTTCCTCGACTCGCCCCATGTTCATCAGTGTTAACGCCCGACCGGAATGAGCGGCAAAATGATCGGGGACCAAACGGATGGCCACCTCAAGATCGCTTAATGCAGGGGCAAAGTTTCCACGCAGAAAGGCAACGAATGCCCGCTGATTATACCCCTCGGCGTAATCCGGGCAGTAGTTCACCAATGCGTCAAAAGCGATATGTGCACCCTCGAAATCAAAGGCCGAACGCCTTTCCATCCCCGTGTCCAATAACTCTTGAGCGTAGGTGTCAGGCGCCCTGACCCAATGGCGCCATGCCTCGTTTGACAGGTTCCTGGCCGTTTTCTCATCGGGGGCAACCCGGATCTGTTCCATCAACACACCGTAGCTCTCCGGCCAGGGCGCAATTGGCGGGCAGGTCTCGGCCCAGGCGGCCGGTGCAATCAACAGAAGGACAAACAGGAACCTCATCCTCCAAGCCTGCCACAGCTCCTCCAAAGGTCAAATCACCTCTCTGTCAGCCAATTCCGGTTGACGCCCCCCTCCGAGACCATAGCTTGAGGGCATGTTCCCAATCCGCGACCACAATCCCTCGCGCCGCACGCCCTATGTCACCATCGCACTGATCGTGGTGAACGTGCTAATTTTCATATCATATTGGCATTTATTCTCCGAGCCTCGTGCCATTGACTATTTCTTCCAGCGATGGGGGCTTGTGCCGGTTCTGGTAACGGAAGGCATCCAGTCACACGGGTTTCTTACCTCGATGTTCCTGCACGGAGGCCTGATGCACCTTGCCGGCAACATGCTGTTTCTTTGGATATTCGGCGACAACCTTGAAGACGAGATGGGTCACCTGCCCTTCCTCGG
>CAYFXM010000059.1:0-13469 GCA_964346965.1 uncultured Actibacterium sp.
TCATGCTTCGACATCTCTTCTCCTCCCGAATAATCAGACCCAATCACGCGTCCGAATTCCAATCGAACCCTGCGGGTCTCGGTCCGCAATTTGGCTCTTCGCTTACGCTGGCATTCGAATGATTACACCTTGGCCAAATCGAAGGCTGCGCGCGCGTTTTCTTCAATTTTGCTCCAGGCCTCGCCCTCAACCAGATCAGCCTTTGCGATCCAACTGCCGCCCACGCAGATTACATTTGGCTGCTCGAGATAAGCCCGGCAATTTGCAGGTGAAACGCCACCAGTGGGGCAAAAACTGACATCGGGAATTGGTCCATAGATTCCTTTGAGCGCTGGAATCCCTCCAGACGGCTCTGCAGGAAAAAACTTCATGACTTCATAACCGCGGTCACGCATGTTCATTACTTCGGTAACCGTCGAGACACCAGGGAGAAGCGGCAAACATTCATCCTCGCATACCGAAACCACGCGGTCGGGGGAACCGGGAGAGACGCCAAAGGTCGCCCCCGCTGATTTGGCGGACTTTACATCTTCGGGCGACAAAAGTGTTCCGGCGCCGACCAATGCGCCTGAAACTTCCGACATCGCCCGAATAACTTCCAAGGCAGAAGGGGTTCGCAGGGTTACTTCGAGCACTGGCAGCCCCCCGCGCACGAGGGCCTCTGCAAGCGGCTTGGCGTGCTCGACTTTGTCGACGACAAGAACCGGAATCACCGGCGCTGTTTCACAGACCTCGCGCGGGGTTTTGGCATTAACAGTCATTAACCTGGCCCGCCCTTAGCGGCCCATCCAGCCGCCATCGACGGTCAGGATCGTGCCATGGACATAGTCCGCCGCGCTGGACGACAGGAAGACGGCCGCGCCGCCAAAGTCCGCAGGCTCACCCCAGCGACCTGCAGGGATTCGCTCGAGGATCGCCTTGAAACGATCAGGGTCGTTGCGCAGCGCCTCTGTGTTGTCCGTGGCGATATAGCCCGGCGCGATGGCGTTGACGTTGACACCTTTGCTGGCCCATTCGTTGGCAAGCGCCTTGGTCAACTGGCCGATGCCGCCTTTCGACGCCGCATAGCCGGGCACGTTAATGCCGCCCTGGAATGTCAGCAGCGACGCGGTGAAGACGATCTTGCCGCCGCCACGCTCGATCATGCCGCGACCGATTTCGCGCGACAGAACGAATTGGGCGTTCAGGTTGACCTCAATCACCGTGTCCCACAGATCGTCGCCGTGTTCGGCGGCGGGATTGCGCAGGATGGTGCCGGCGTTGTTGATCAGGATGTCCGGCTTGACACCATCGGCATCTAGCTGCGCGATAAAAGCGTTCAGCGCGTCGCGGCTGCCGAAGTCGCAGGCATAGCCTTTGAAGTCCCGGCCCAAAGCCTTGACGGCCTTTTCCACGTCACTGTCTGCGCCAAGCGTTGCCGAAACGCCAACGATATCGGCGCCTGCGGCGGCCAGTGCTTCGGCCATGCCACGACCGATGCCGCGCTTGGCGCCAGTAACGAGTGCGGTTTTACCGGAAAGATCGAAGGATGGTGCAGTCATTAGTTGGACCCTATTTTTAGAAGGCTTTTCATCGAGTTCGGGTTGCTTCCCAGTTCCTCGAAGGCTTCGCTGATATTTTCGAGCGGACGGATGTCCGTGATCATCGCATCGGCGTCAATCTCGCCGGCAGCAATGGACGCGATGGCCTTCTCGTAATCTTCAGGTTCGTAGACGCGGGCGCCGATAAGCTTCAACTCGCGCCAGAAGAAGCGGAAGAGATCGACCTCGGGCTTCTTGGCATGGATCGCCACCATGACAATCCGCGCGCGTGTCGCGCCAACGTCGGTCATCAGGTCAACGGCGGGTTGCACGCCCGAGACTTCGAAGATGACGTCGGCACCCTTGTCTTCGGTTTTCTTCATGATCTCTGCGACCGGATCGACCTTCAGTGGGTTCATGGTCTCGAAGCCAAGCTTCTCGGCCAACGCCAGACGGGTCTCGTTGATCTCCGAGATTGTCACCTTGCCACCCGCGGCCTTAGCAACCATCGCCACCAGCATACCGATGGGGCCACCGCCGATCACTAGCACATCTTCGCCGGGCTGCAGGCCCGACAGGCGTACATCGTGACAGGCTACGGCAAGCGGCTCGATCAGAGCGGCATCGCGGAGGCTTACATTCTCGGGGATCCGGTGTAGCGTGAAGGCTGGCACATTCCAGAGCTGTTGCATCGCGCCCTGACTGTCGAGTCCGAGGAATTTGAGATTGTGACTGATATGGGCGTGGCCCCGGCGGGTTGCCGGGTTATCTTCGCCGGGATCAAGCGGGCGAACGACGACGCGATCGCCTTCGCTCCAGCCCTCGACACCTTCGCCTACAGCCGAGATCGTGCCGGACATTTCATGCCCGAGGATCCGATCAAAACCGACCCGGCCGTCCATATGGCCGAGATAGGCGTGCAGGTCGGTGCCGCAGATGCCGCAAAAGGCGACTTCGATTTGGACCTCACCGGCGGCCGGGGGCTGTGCTTCGATTTCCTTCACTTCGAAGGTCTTGTCCCCGCGATAATAAGCGGCGGTGATTGTGGTGCTCATGACTCCCTATCCTTTCTGCGAAACCGTGGCGAAGGTGACGGCATCAAGCCGCAGGACGTGACAAGTGGACCGGCGGCATCTAACTTTGTTTGCGCTAACAAATGAGCGGCAAGCTCGAGCAATTTGATCCATAACAGGTATATTGTCAATATTAATCATATCTGACATAAGGTATGATGTTTAATGCTGCGCCGAGGGTCGTACAATTTGATTTCCGGCAAAAGAAGCAAACCCGAACTTAAAAGTAGAGGGGCTAAATCGAATGAATTCTACGGACCGGATCGCCTTCGTTGGCGAAGCGATGATCGAGTTGACCCCCCGTGCGAATGATAGAAAGGCCTATGGTGTCAGCCCGGCAGGCGATGTCCTGAACTCGGCCATCTATTTTAAAAGAACGCCTGGCAATGAGATCGCTGCCCGGTTTGTAACTGTCCTTGGACAAGACCCGTTCTCGACCCAGATTGCTGGTCTGGCCGCCTCGGAAAACATCGAAACCATCGGCATCCGCAAGCATCCCAAAGCAAGCTGCGGCATCTATTCTGTCACAACGACACCCGAAGGAGAGCGTAGTTTCCACTATTGGCGCGACACGTCGGCTGCCAAGAGCCTGTTTTCCGACGAACAGGATTTCAAGGCACTGGAAGATTGTCAGGTGGTGTTCGTATCCGGGATCACCCTGGCGATCATTTCTGAAACCGCCCGCAAAGCGCTGCTGGACTGGGTGGTTAACGCGCAAGGGGACGGAACGCGACTTGTCTTCGATTCAAACTACCGCCCGTCACTGTGGGAATCACAGGACATTGCGAAACACTGGATCGAGGCGTTCTGGAAGGCCTGCGACATCGCTCTGCCTTCGGTTGATGATGAGATGGACCTGTTCGGCGAAGAAGATACCGCAACGGTTCTTGCCCGTTTCAGCAAGTATGGCCCAAAAGCTGGCGCACTTAAATGCGGCGCAGAGGGCTGTTACCTGCTGGACGGCTCGAATGAGCAGATCAGCGTCGAGCATGTCGATAAGGTCGTGGATACCACTGCCGCCGGTGACAGCTTCAATGCCGGTTTCCTGGCTGCGTTCCTGAACGGCGCCAGTTTGCAACACGCAATTGCCACTGGCAGCGCTCTGGCACGCGAAGTGATCCAGCATCCCGGCGCGATTATGGAAAAAGCTGCCGACTAGCGAAACAACGTCGAATTAACACACCTCGACATGACGAGTTGAAGAACTTCAAATGTCTGGCCACTGAAAAAACGAACAACACTCCGGAGGTCCCATGGCTCGAATTGATAAGGTAACAACAGAACTCTTTCGTCTTCCCCTGAAAGAGGTTCTGAGCGACGCCATGCACGGCGACCACACGCATTTCGAACTTGTCATCACAACGATCGAGACCAGCGAGGGCACTAGCGGCAGCGGCTATACCTATACCGGCGGTAAGGGCGGTCATTCGATCAAGGCGATGATTGACCATGATTTCGCGCCCTTCCTGATCGGAAAGGCCGCGGCCAATGTCGAGGATATCTATGAAGAAATGCGCTGGCATATCCATTACGTCGGCCGCGGCGGGATCGACGCCTTTGCCATGGCGGCCATCGACATTGCCCTGTGGGACATTCGCGGCAAGGAACGCGGCGAGCCGTTGTGGAAAATGGCTGGAGGTGCCAGCGACCGCTGCAAGGCCTACTGCGGCGGCATCGATCTGAATTACTCCCTGCCCAAGCTGCTGGAAAGCATGCAAAGCTATCTGGATCGCGGCTTCAACGGTGTGAAGATCAAGGTTGGCAAGGAAGACCTGAACGAAGACATCGAACGCGCCAAGGCCGTACGAGAACTGGTCGGCCCCGACGTCTATTTTATGGTTGATGCCAACTATTCGATGGATGTCGAAAAGGCCAAGGCCGCGGCCCGCGCGTTCAAAGAACTGGATGTGGTCTGGTTTGAAGAGCCGATCGACCCGGACAACTTCAAGGGCTATGGCGAGATCGCGCGCGAAACCGGCTGTCCGCTGGCAATGGGCGAGAACCTGCACATGCATTGCCAGTATGAATATGCCATCGCGGAGTCCGGGCTGTCCTTTCTGCAGCCCGACGCCTCGAACTGCGGCGGTATCACCGGCTGGTTGCAAGCCGCCAAGCTGGCTGGAGAGAACGACATCCCAGTCTGTAGCCACGGCATGCAGGAACTTCACGTCAGCCTGGTCTCGTCGCAGAAACATGCTGGCTGGATCGAAGTTCACAGCTTCCCGATCGACGAATTTACAACCCGACCTTTGGTGGTCGAAAACCATCTGGCCGTGGCACCGTCAAACCCCGGAACCGGTGTAGAGTTTGACTGGGCGAAGTTGCGCGATGCACATGATCCGATCGCGTAGCACTCCGTGGTGAAACCGACACTGGTGGCTGGTGCGGTGTAAACACGGTCATTCTGTCTGCCAACAGTCAGCCGCTTCACTCTTTTCGCAAATGTCGTATGTTACGTTAAATCCGTTGACCGGATCAAACATCATATGTAAGGTAACATTAGCATGGACGAGTTGATCTATTACGACCTTCGCGACACGCCGCGGCTGTCGCATAGCCTGGCGACACAGTTGGCGCGTGATCTGGGCAAGCAGATCGTGGCAGGAAAGTATCCTGAAAGCAGCCTGATCGAGGATGAAGGTACGCTGGCAGAAAAGAACCGGGTCAGCCGGTCGGTTATCCGTGACGCAGTGAAGATCCTTGTCGGGAAAGGCATGTTGGAAGTGCGCCGCGGGATTGGCACAAGGGTCCGAAGCCGCGAAAGCTGGGGGTTGCTGGACGACGATGTCTTGTCTTGGCATCAGGCGGCCACTCCAAATCCGCGGTTCCTGCAGCAACTGATGGATTTTCGCCTGCTGTTCGAACCCAAGGCCGCGCGTTGGGCGGCAGAGAGAGGTACTGAATTCGCCTTGAAGGCCATCGAAGAGGCCCAGCTAAGGATGGAGGCTGAACAGGGCAGTGTCGAAGATTTTATCGTCGCCGACGCAAGCTATCACCGCGCCATCCTGCGGGCGGCCAATAACGAGTTCGTACGAGCTATGGAGGGTCTGGTTTTCTCGTCGTTGATCATCTCGATGCAGATTTCAAACGCTGACCCGAGGAAAAACGAAGACTCGGTCGCGCTCCACAGGGAAGTGACCGACGCCATTCTAAAACGTGACGGTCCAAGGGCCGAAGCCGGTATCGAGACAATGTTGCTTGATGCCATGACAAGACTGAAGGGACACATGCATGATGCGTGAGGTCGGCGAGCCGCACCGATTACTTAAGCGCTGAAAATCGGGCGCGTTCACACGCTAAAAACCTGCAGTTTTCGAACAATATCACAATCCCCCCGAAGCCTACGCGGTTTTGGGGATGGCCGGGTTTTGCCTTGGCCCAAGTAAGGAAGAAACAGACTGATGAAGATCACGAAGATCAAAAGCCACGTCCTACAGTACGACCTTCCCGAACAATTGGGATACTCGCAGCAGTATTACTCCAAGCGCACGGCCCACATAGTCGAAGTCCAGACCGACGAGGGGATAACCGGTTGGGGAGAGTGTTTCGGCGCGGGCGCCGTGGCAATCGGCAACAAGGGCATCGTCGAAAAGGTGATCCAGCCGATGATCTTGGGCATGAACCCAATGGATCGTGATGTGATCTGGCACATGGTCTATAACATGCTTCGCGATCACGGGCAGAAAGGCATGCCGATGCAGTCGCTGTCCGGTGTGGACATCGCGCTGTGGGACATCGCCGGCAAGGTCGCCAACCTGCCGATCTCGTCGCTGATCGGCGGTCGGCATCGCGAAAAGGTCCAAGCCTATGGCTATGGCATGATGCTGCGCCCGGAAAGCACGGACGAGATGGTGGCGCGCTTCGAGGACGAAGCCGCAGAGATCAAGGGCATGGGTTTCAAAGCCACCAAGATGAAAGTCGGCCAAGGTCCGAAAGACGATGTGCGTCTGATCGAGGCCGTCCGCAAAGGCGTTGGCGATGATTTCCGCTTCATGGTTGACGCCAACCACTGCTACAATACCGCCGATGCCTTCTATGTCGGTCGCGCCATGGAGGAGTTCGACCCCTACTGGTTTGAAGAACCCGTCGCGCCGGAAGACTATGACGGTTACCGCGAGCTGCGTCACGGGCTGAACGTCAACATCTCGGGCGGCGAGATCGAATTCAACCGTTGGGGCTGGCGTGCGCTGCTGGAAGCCCGCGCGCTGGACATCGCACAACCCGAGGTTTGTGCGCTTGGCGGCATCTCGGAATACCTGCGCATTCTGGCCCTGTGTCACGCGCATTTCACCCCAGTGATCAACCACGTCTGGGGCTCTGCCGTTGCGGTTGCCACCAACCTGCAATTGCTGGCCGCTCAGCCACCGATGCCCGGCGGGCTATTCCCGTGGGAGCCAATGCTGGAATTTGACACAACGGACAACAAGTTCCGTGATCAACTTCTGCAAGAGCCTTTGGACATTCAGGGGCAGGTCGCCCGGAACGATGGTTACGTATCGATACCAAATGGCCCAGGCATTGGCATCGAGCCGGACCGCGACTTCATCCGCCACTATGAAATCGAAGCCTGAGTTGGACCGGGTGCTGGTTCAGAAACGATCCATCGTCCAGCTCTTTCGCAATATCGAGGAAAGCATCCAACATGTCAGACGTTGATTTTGTTGCAGTCGATTGGGGGACCTCAAGTTTTCGCCTTTGGTCCATGACCGGCGAAGGTGACGTGGTTGAGTCCCTTCAGGGCGACATGGGGATGTCGACTCTAAATCCCGAAGATTTTAAAACAGTTCTCGAGGACAGCCTAAAGAAAATCTCGGTCGGCCCCAATGTTCCCGTCTTCATTTGCGGAATGGCTGGGTCGGCGCAGGGATGGTGTGAAGCACCTTATTTGACGGCCCCTACCCCCTTGAGTGAATTGGGCGATAACGCTGTCAAAGTTGGCGGCATATCTCGTGATGTTCGCATCCTGCCGGGGGTCCAACAACTGGATCCGGCAAACGTCATGCGCGGCGAAGAAACCCAGCTTCTGGGCTTGCTACGACACTACCCCGACTTTGACGGCGTCGTAGCCCTTCCCGGCACGCACACAAAGTGGTGCCACGTCTCAAATGGAGAGTTAATCAGCTTCGCGACATGCATGACCGGGGAAATGTTCGCCCTTCTATCCAAGTCATCGGTACTCAGCCACTCTATGACGACAGACGGCTGGGACGATGCAGCGTTTTTAGAGGCCGTCCAGCACGCACTTTCGGACCCGTCGTCTTTGGCTGCCGAATGGTTCAGCCTGCGATCGGACAAGCTGTTGCACGATCTCCAAAGCGGCACGGCGCGCGCGCGCCTATCGGGTTGGCTTATTGGGCTCGAACTGGCTGCGACCCAAAACTTCTGGAAAAATGACAACGTCCACCTGATCGGCAATGAGGCGCTCTGCGCCCGATACAAGACCGCGCTGAGCAGCGAGGGCATCACTTGTTACATCGAAAACAATGAACTCATGACCCTCGAAGGTCTGACGGCTTCATTCACACATCTGAGAGAGGCAAACCAATGAGCCGAAATCTTATTGCAATTCTACGGGGCCTTCCGCCGAAAGACGCGCTATCCGTGGGTCAGACACTCATAGACGCTGGCATCACCCAGATCGAAGTACCCATGAACTCGCCCGACCCGTTAGACAGCATCGGCCAGCTTGCAGATAACTTCGGCGAAACGGCCAGTATAGGTGCGGGCACTGTTCTGACCGAAAAACAAGTAAGTGAGATTGCGGGCGTAGGCGGAACCTTGATCGTCTCGCCAGACTGCAACCCAGATGTCATTTCCAAAACAAAGGAATTGGGGATGGCATCGTTTCCCGGCGTGATCTCTCCTACGGAGTGTTTCACGGCTTTGCGATGCGGGGCGGATGGGTTGAAATTCTTCCCCGCAGGCCTTGTCGGTCCAGAAGGACTTTCAGCGATCTACGCTGTACTGCCAAAGGGGACAAAGACCTACGCTGTCGGCGGCGTAGGCCCCAGCAATTTTGCCGATTGGTTCAAGGCGGGTGTCACCGGGTTTGGCATCGGCAGCGCGCTCTACAAACCAAGTTACACCATCGAAGACATCGCTCGTCGTTCCTCTGACATGGTGCGGGAGTATGACGGCGCAGTCGGCTGAAAACCGAATTCGAAGGGCGGAATTTAAATTAGGGGAGACAACTCAATGACCAGCCAGATCACGCTGCGTGAATTCCTGATGAAAGAGCGGGCCAACACCGGGCTAGACCGCGAGTTGGTCTTCCTGATCGAAGACATCGCCATGGCCTGCCGGATCATTTCCCATACGATCCGGAACGGCGCATTTACCGGTCGCCTTGGCGCGACCGACGACACAAACGTGCAAGGTGAAACCCAGAAACAGATCGACGTGATTGCCAACGATATTTTCGTCAGTCATTGCCGCAACTGCGATCGCGTCGCCGCTCTGGTCTCGGAGGAGGTTGACGAGGTGTACTGGCTGAAATCCGACCCACAGCCGGGTGACTACATGGTCTATTTTGACCCTCTGGACGGATCGTCAAACCTCGACGTCAACCTGTCGGTGGGCTCGATCTTCTCGGTTGTTGAACTAGTCGAATCTTTGGATGCCGCGGATGACAACTCGGTTCTGCGCCCCGGCACCGAACAGATTTGTGCGGGTTACTCGGTATTCGGGCCATCGACGTCCTTCGTGATTACCACAGGCAACGGCGTTAACGGTTTCACTCACCGTCAGGGAACCGGTGAATACCGGCTGACTTTCCCTGAAATGGGAATCCCGCGCGAGACGAAAGAATTTGCGGTTAACGCGTCGCGCTACAAGTTCTGGGACCCGGCGCTCAAGCGCTATGTCGACGAATGCCTGGAGGGGGAAGATGGCCCGCGGAAAAAGCGGTTCAACATGCGCTGGACCGCTTCGATGGTGGCCGAAATTCATCGGATTCTGACCCGGGGCGGCATCTTCATTTACCCAAAGGACGCCGACAATGCCGACATGGGCGGCAAACTGCGCCTGATGTACGAAGCCAACCCGATGGGCATGATCGTTGAACAGGCCGGCGGCGCTGCCTCAACTGGCTTTGGCCGCATCCTCGAGGTCCAACCCGAAACCCATCACCAACGGGTACAGGTCATTCTCGGCTCTGCCGACGAGGTGGCTCTTCTGGATAGCTACCACCAGACTCCCGAACAATCCTGAACGCTCTTTCTACCTGACAAAGGAAAACCGTCATGGCTCTAATTTCGCTTCGTCAACTTCTCGATCACGCGGCTGAAAACGACTACGGCCTCCCCGCTTTCAACGTGAACAACATGGAACAGATGCTTGCGATCATGCAGGCCGCTGACGCGACCGACAGCCCCGTGATCATGCAAGCCAGCCGAGGCGCCCGGATGTTTGCCAACGACATCGTGCTGGGCCATCTGATCAAGGCTGCGATCGAGCTGTATCCGCATATTCCCGTCTGCATGCATCAGGATCACGGCAATTCTCCGGAAACCTGCCTTTCAGCGCTGATGAACGGGTTTTCCTCGGTCATGATGGACGGGTCACTGACTGCCGACGGCAAAACCCCTTCTGACTTTGACTATAATGTTAGCGTCACCAAAGAGGTCAGCAGAATGGCCCATATGGTCGGCGCCTCGATTGAGGGCGAATTGGGTCACCTAGGCTCGTTGGAAACCGGTAAGGGCGAAGCGGAAGACGGGCACGGGTTCGAAGGCGAATTGTCGATGGACATGTTGGTCACTGACGCCGATGAAGCGGTGGACTTTGTTCGCCAGACTGAAGTCGATGCATTGGCGATTGCCATCGGTACGTCGCACGGGGCTTACAAGTTCACCCGCAAGCCCGATGGCGACATTCTGGCAATGGACGCGCTAAAAAAGATTCACGCCAAGCTGCCCGATACGCATCTGGTGATGCACGGCTCTTCTTCGGTTCCCCAAGAACTTCAGGACATCGTCAACGAATTTGGCGGTGAGATTACCCCGACCTGGGGTGTTCCGATTGAAGAGATCGAGATCGGCATTAAGAACGGTGTGCGTAAGGTGAACATCGATACCGACCTGCGACTAGCCCTGACCGGTGCCATTCGCAAAATTCTGTGGACCAAGAGGGGCGAGTTTGACCCGCGCAAGTATCTGGCTCCCGGCATCGAGGCCATGTCCGCCGTCTGTAAAGACCGTTTCGAGCGGTTCCAAAGCGCAGGCCAAGCGAGCAAGATCAACCCGATTCCGCTGTCTGAAATGGCCAAGCGCTATAGCAATGGCAGCCTAAAACCAAAACTCGGTTAACGGCTACGCCTCAAAGATCACTCGCGGCAACGAATAGCCCTCAAGAGAACCCATGCGAGACATTAAATCCAACTTGATCGACCCCGATACTCTCAGCACCGAAGTGTTGCGACACCTGGAATATTCGCTAGGCAAAGACGCACCCCACGCCACCAATTATGACTGGCGGATGTCGCTTTCACTTGCCTTACGAGATCTGCTGATCGGACCATGGTTTACCAGCACCCGCCTTACGTATGAGGCAGGGGCCAAACGGGTTTACTATCTGTCTATGGAGTTTTTGATTGGGCGATTGATCGAAGATTTCTCGATCAACTTTGGACTCGAAGAAGTTGCTATAGATGCCATGGCACAGCTTGGGCAGGACTTTTCGAAGATTGCCGCGAACGAGCCTGATGCGGCCTTAGGCAACGGAGGCCTTGGCCGTCTTGCCGCCTGCTTCTTGGACTCCCTTTCAACGCTCGGCATTCCTGCCTACGGCTACGGAATCCGGTACGAGCACGGCCTGTTCAAGCAGCATTTCGAAGACGGTCGTCAGGTGGAAAACGCCGAAACCTGGTTGGCGCAACGCAACGCTTGGGAATTCGAGCGGCCCGAAGTGAAGTATGAGATAGGCTTTGGCGGCTTTGTCAAACACAACGAGGGTCGCGCGATCTGGGTTCCCGGCGAGGCTGTGATTGCTTCTGCCCATGACACGCCAATCGTTGGCTGGCAGGGCAAATGGGCCAACACTCTGCGCTTGTGGGCAGCGAAGCCCGTCAAAGCGTTCGACCTAGAAGAATTTAATCGTGGGGATCACTTGCAAGCCAGCGCACCGGAATCTCTGGCCCGGACCATCTCTCGCGTGCTCTACCCCGACGACACCACCGAGACCGGGAAGATCCTGCGGCTAAAGCAAGAGTATTTCTTCACCTCGGCCTCGATCCAGGATCTTGTTCGTCGCTTCCTGTCCGAAGGATACGAGCTGCAAGGCCTCGCCGACCACGTGGCGATCCAGTTGAACGACACCCACCCCGCCGTGGCCGGGCCGGAACTTGTGCGCCTGCTGGCCGATGAACATGGCGTTCCTCTGGATCAGGCCATCGTGATCGCTCGCGACTGCCTTGCTTATACCAACCACACGCTCCTGCCAGAGGCGCTGGAACGCTGGCCGGAACACATGTTCGCCCACACCCTGCCCCGGCACTATGAAATCATCACCGAGATCGAGAAGGCACATTTGGAGAGCTCCGATCACACTGTGCGCATTATCGAGCACGGAGAGATCAAGATGGGAGAGCTGGCTTTTGTCATGGCTCACAAGGTCAACGGCGTGTCGGCCCTGCATACCGATCTGGTTAAAAGCACCGTATTCTTCGAGCTGCACAAGGACTATCCGGATCGCATCATCAACCAGACCAACGGGATCACGCCGCGCCGCTGGCTTTTTTCCAGCAACCCGCCGCTGCGGAAGCTGCTGAATGACACAATCGGCACCGATTGGCCCGACGATCTGGAGCAGCTGACCAAGCTGGAAAACCACATCCCGAACTCGGCCTTCCGGGACGCGTTTCAGTGGGTCAAGGCGCAGAACAAGATGCGCCTGTCAAACTGGCTGGCACAGCGGTCTGACGGACTGCTGATCGACCCCGATGCGCTATTCGACGTGCAGGTCAAGCGCTTCCATGAATACAAGCGCCAGCTGATGAACATCCTCGAAGCCATCGCGCTGTGGAACGACATTCGCGAGAACCCCAACGGCAACTGGACGCCCCGCGTCAAGATTTTCGGGGGTAAGGCCGCACCGGGTTATTTCGCCGCCAAGGAAATCATTCACCTGATCAACGATGTGGCCAAGGTGGTGAACAACGACCCGGTGACTCGCGACCTACTGCAGGTGGTCTTCCCCGAGAACTACAACGTGTCCATGGCCGAACTGATCATCCCGGCGGCCGACCTGTCCGAACAGATCTCGACCGCCGGGAAAGAGGCCTCGGGCACCGGCAACATGAAATTCGCCCTGAACGGTGCAGCCACCATCGGCACGCTGGACGGGGCAAATGTGGAAATCCGCGAACATGTCGGCAAAGACAACTTCTTCCTGTTCGGCCTGACCGCGGAAGAGGTCGTCGCCCGGCGATCGGAACATGATTACAGCCGCGCCGCTATCCACGCCAGCCCAAGGCTGCAACACGTTCTCAACCAGGTTGCGAACGGGGAATTCTCACCCGAAGACCCGCAGCGCTATCGCGGCCTCGTCGGGCGCCTTTATGACCACGACTATTTCCTCGTGACCTGCGATTTCGAAGACTACTACGCGACACAGAGAAGGGTAGATCAGGCCTATCAGGACCGAAACGGCTGGACCCGCCTTACCGCCCTGAACACCGCGCGCATGGGTTGGTTCTCGTCCGACCGGACAATCAAGGGCTATGCCGAAGACATCTGGAACACCCGATCGCTGCTGTAATCCCTAGGCCACACGCAACACGCCCCGTTTTCCCGCACCCAAAAAGAAAAAAGCCCCGCTGTTTTTGCGGGGCTTTCTGTGTTCATGTTGCTGATGCTCACTCGATCATGGTGAGCAGCTT
>CAYFXM010000060.1:0-13452 GCA_964346965.1 uncultured Actibacterium sp.
GCGACAACCGGGTTGGCGTGCCCAAAGTGTTTTCGGCCGAGATCACGATGCACGGCATCAACCCGCATGTAGAGGTCCGGCCCTATCAGCGCCGCTTGACGGAAGAAGGCGCGCGAGAGCTGTTTGCCGAATACGACCTGATCCTTGATGGCACCGACAACTTCGACACCCGGTATATGGTCAACCGTGTGGCGGTTGAGACCAAGACGCCTCTGATCTCCGCCGCAATCACACAGTGGGAAGGGCAAATCAGCCTGTACGATCCGGCCAAGGGTGCGCCGTGCTATCAGTGCGTATTCCCAAAGGCGCCGGCGGCGGAATTGGCCCCGTCCTGCGCGGCGGTCGGCGTGATGGGGGCCTTGCCGGGCGTGGTCGGCTCCATGATGGCGGTCGAGGCGATCAAGGAACTGGGTGGCGCAGGGGAAAGCCTGCGAGGACGGATGCTGTTTTACGATGCGCTTTACGGTGAGAACCGGCAGATGAACGTCAAACGGCGGGCGGACTGCCCGGTTTGTGGTGGCGAGGCGTAAGTAATTCGGTCAGGGTTCTGGACCTTTTCTGACCACGCTCCTAGCTTCTGTCGCAAAGGAGATCACCATGACCAACCCCCTTCTGTCTGACTGGGATACCCCGTTTCAAATTGCCCCCTATTCGGACATTTCGGACGAGGATTACGCCCCGGCGTTCGAGGCCGCGTTGGGCGAGGCGCGGACCAATATCGCTGGGATTGCAGACAGCGACGAGGCGCCCACATTTGCCAACACCATTGAGGCGTTGGAGCGGGCAGATAAGACCTTGGGTAAGGTTCTTGGCACCTTCTATTCCGTCGCAGGCGCAGACAGCAATCCAGCGCGAGAGGCCTTGCAGCGCGAATTCGCGCCAAAACTGTCGGCTTATTCCTCGGAAATTACGATGAATCCGAAGCTGTTCGCGCGGATCGACACTTTGTGGGAAGGCCGCGAGGGCTTGGGCCTGACTGAAGAACAGGCGCGGGTTTTGTATCTGACGCATCGGTCTTTTGTCCGGTCCGGCGCTAAGCTGCAGGGCGCAGAGGCGGAACGGTTGAAGGACGTCAAATCTCGACTGGCGGTGCTGGGGACAGAGTTCACGCAGAACCTGTTGGCAGATGAGCGTGACTGGTTCATGGGGCTTGCCGAAGATGATCTGGAAGGCCTGCCTGATTTCGTCATCACTGCAGCGCGAGCAGCCGGGGAAGAGAAGGGCGCGAATGGCCCGGTTGTGACGCTATCCCGATCGATCATCACTCCGTTTCTGCAGTTCTCTCCGCGTCGCGATCTGCGCGAGAAAGCCTATCGGGCTTGGGTGGCACGCGGGGCAAACGGCGGAGGAACCGACAACCGCGGGATCGCTGCGGAAACGCTGGCGTTGCGCGAAGAGCGGGCGAAGCTGTTGGGCTATGCCGATTTCGCCAGATTCAAGCTGGAAACCGAGATGGCCAAGACGCCTGATCGGGTCCGCGATCTGCTGATGCAGGTTTGGGAGCCGGCCAAGGCTGCGGCCGACCACGATGCAGAGGTTTTAGAAGAGCGGATGCACGCCGACGGTATCAATGGGCGGTTAGAGCCGTGGGATTGGCACTATTACTCCGAAGCCCGCCGCAAGGCCGAGCATGATTTGGATGAGGCTGAATTGAAGCCATATTTGCAGCTCGACCGGATGATCGAGGCCGCCTTCGACTGCGCGACCCGCCTGTTTCGGCTGCAATTCAAACCGTTGGATGCTGGACTCTACCACCCTGATGTCCGCGCGTGGGAAGTCACGCGGGATGGCCAGCACATCGCGGTATTCCTCGGCGACTATTTCGCGCGCGGGACCAAGCGGTCGGGCGCGTGGTGTTCGGCCAGCCGCTCGCAGAACCGACTGGATGGCGAGGAACGCCCCATTGTCCACAATGTCTGCAACTTCGCCAAACCGGCCGAAGGTCAGCCCGCGCTTCTGTCCTATGATGACGCGCGGACCCTATTTCACGAGTTCGGCCACGCCCTGCACCAGATGCTGTCGGACGTGACCTATGAATCCATATCGGGCACCTCGGTCGCCCGCGACTTCGTGGAACTTCCAAGCCAGCTGTACGAGCATTGGCTAGAGGTACCCGAGGTTTTGCAGAGATACGCCACCCATGCCGAAACCGGAGAGCCGATGCCCAAGGACATGCTTGACCGTTTGCTTGCAGCGGCGACCTATGACATGGGGTTCCAGACGGTAGAGTATGTGGCCTCGGCCCTTGTCGATCTCTCCTTCCACGAAGGCGCCGCCCCCGCCGACCCGATGGACAAGCAGGC
Source organism: uncultured Actibacterium sp. (assembly GCA_964346965.1). GTDB lineage: Bacteria > Pseudomonadota > Alphaproteobacteria > Rhodobacterales > Rhodobacteraceae > Actibacterium_B. The sequence goes on from CAYFXM010000060.1 coordinate 2,304, forward strand.
GCAGGTTCTAGACAACATCGGCATGCCCCATGCCATTTCGATGCGCCACGCGACCCCGCATTTCGCGCATGTCTTCGCGGGCGACGGCTATTCCAGTGGCTACTACAGCTACATGTGGTCCGAGGTCATGGACGCCGACGCCTTTGCCGCCTTTGAAGAGGCAGACGGCCCGTTCGACCCGGCGATGGCGGTGAAGCTAGAGCAGTTCATCCTGTCGAAAGGCGGATCGGTGGACGCCGAAGAGCTTTACCTGCAATTCCGCGGCAAGATGCCCGGACCCGAAGCTTTGCTGAAGGGCCGAGGACTGGCAGCCTAAATCCCGACTCACGGCCCCCAAAGAGCGGGATTCATCCACGGGGTCGGCAGAGTTAATGTGCCCGGTGCCAAAGGAGGGCGAATGGAAAGCGTGGCGAATTGCCAAGCGTCGGCCCATTCCGCCGGCAGCGGGTACGGTGGCTGGACGTTCTTTTCCGGACGGAAGCCGAACCGCTGATAATAGGACGGGTCGCCGAGGACAAAGACCTGCGCGGTGCCCCGGTCTCGCAATCGCCCGAACCCGGCGCGTACCAACGCCTTTCCCAATCCGTGTTTTTGAAGCCTTGGTATCACGCCAAGAGGCGCCAGAAGCGCCCCGTCCTCGGGGCTGCCTTCTGTTCCGCAGGTCGTGAAAATGACATGACCCACCAACGTGTCACCCTCGAACGCCGCGAGCGATAGCACACCCTGCTCCAAAGCCAGAAGGGCGGAGACGACCGGCCTAAGATCTTCGTCTGGAAAGGCCTGCGGATAGAACTCCAGCACAGCAGGAATATCATCTGCGGAAGTCTCGCGGATTTCGATCTGGTTGGTCATATAGTTTACCCGCAGCTGGAAAGCGTCGAACCCACTCTATTCGCGCAGCTCTTTGGGATCGACCCCCCAAAGCGCTTGCTTCGGCACCCAACCTTTAACCCGGTCCGCGCGAATTTCGCACCAGTCGCGTACACAAGCACCAAGCCGGGCTATGGCGCCGATTTCGGCATGAGCGTTAATCTCGGCCTCGACGGAAGGCGCGCGGCGCAGCGCCAGCATTTCCTCTTGGATGATCACGGTGCGGACACCGGATAGAAGCGAATAGTGAATCCATCCTCCCAGCCCGTCACGATCAACGACACGCCGCCAATGGCCGTACTCGGCAGTGACCTGAAGGGGCAAGTTGCGATGCTTGTAAACCCAATCGATCCTGTGGCTCAGGCTGGGACCCCGGCGGACATTGCCTTCAGAGGCTTTCATCGAGACATAGCGGGGAAGGGGGAGGTTCGTCACAGCACCACGCTCTTCAGCATGGGCAACTGTGCCAAAGACCACGGAACACAGAAGGACCGCCAGAAACTGCCGCATAAACCCGATACCCGCCTCTTTTGACACGTGTTTTGCCCGTTGGGGCTTGTGCCTTCTGCTCTTCTCGGACAGTTTGCCATTAACGCCCTGTAATGGGAAGCACGAGGAACAACCTGCATGTCGAAACAGCGCCTGAGTGTTGTTGTCACGCGACGGCTGCCCGAGCCGGTCGAACGTCGCTTGCAGGAGTTGTTCGATGTGGAGTTGTCCGACCGCGACGAACCCGCTGATCGCGAGTGGCTTCTTGATGCGATGAAACGTGCAGATGTGATTGTACCCACGATCTCTGACAAGATTGGTCCACTTGAACTGGTCGATGCCGGACCGCAGTTGAAGCTGATTGCCAACTACGGTGCGGGCGTTGACCATATCGACGTCGATACAGCCCGGGCACGTGGGATCATGGTTACGAACACTCCCGGAGTGGTCACCGAAGATACCGCTGACATGACCATGGCGCTTATCCTTGCCGTGACACGCCGTATCCCCGAGGGGCTTGCAACCATGCAATCGGGTGAGTGGGACGGCTGGTCGCCTCTGGCCATGTTGGGCGGCCGCATCGGCGGGCGCAAACTGGGTATCCTTGGAATGGGCCGGATCGGACAAGCCGTTGCCCGCCGCGCTCAGGCCTTCGGGATGGAGGTCCACTATCACAACCGCCGTCGTTTGCATCCAGAGACAGAGGCCAATCTGAACGCGACCTGGTGGGAAAGCCTCGACCAAATGGTGGCGCGGATGGACGTAGTCTCGATCCACTGTCCCCATACGCCAGCCACCTTCCATTTGATGAACGCCCGAAGACTCAAGTTGATGAAGCCCGAAGCGGTTATCATCAACACCTCGCGTGGCGAAGTTGTCGATGAAAACGCCCTGACCCGGATGTTGCGGACCGGGGAAATTGCAGGAGCGGGGTTGGACGTGTTCGAACACGGCGCCCAATTCAACCCGCGTCTGCGAGAGTTGCCGAACGTGGTTCTGTTGCCCCACATGGGGTCGGCGACGGTCGAAGGTCGGATCGAGATGGGTGAGAAAGTGATCGTCAACATCAAGACCTTCGAAGACGGCCATAGGCCACCGGATCAGGTTTTGCCGGGCTATTTCTGACTATGAGCCAAATTGATGATGAGACGACGCTAAATGCGCATTGGACACTCGCCTTCTGGTCAGTGCTGCTTGGATACTTCAGCTTACAGGTGATCTTACGATTGGTCTTTGGCGGTGCGTATGAGTTGGATGAGGCTGAGATGTCGGTGATGACCGAGCGACTCCAATTCGGCTACGGACCACAGTTGCCGCTCTACAACTGGCTACAATATATTCTGTTTGAACTCATTGGGCGTTCGCTACTGCCTTTGGCTTTGCTGAAAAACTTACTGCTTGGAGGCATGTATGCGTTTGTTTTTCTTGGCCTTCGTCAGCAGTTCAGCGCGCGGTCCGCTACACTGGCAGCTTTGAGCGTTTTCCTCATCCCTTACATGGCCTACGAAGCGCAACGGGCCACAACCCACTCTACAATTATGCTGATTTGCAGCGCGATCACGCTTACCGTGCTACTTTACGCTGCGAGAAAGCAATCCATATTCGCCTTTCTATTACTTGGGGGGGCAATGGTTTTGGGAGGCGTATCCAAATATAACTACTGGATTGTTCCGATCAGCCTTGCGTTGGCCGCCATCTGTTTGCCGGATTGGCACAAAGTCATTCTACGGAGACGGGCTCTTTGGGCGCTGCTACCTTTGGTACTGCTAGTGCCGCCCTATCTTTGGATGGCGAAGAACCCTGCATTGGCGAGCGCATCTGTTGGCAAGCTGGCTCTTGGTCATGATCCGACAGCGCGCGTTCAGGGCATAACCGAGATGGTGTTAGCCCTGATTAGCATGCTGCTCTTGCCAGGGGCTTTCCTGCTGCTAGCGCGGCTTATTAGTCGTCGAGTTATTCGTCTGGAACCAATGCCTGAGGCATCGGCTCTTCTCCTACTTGCTGGTGCAATTTCAATCGGCATCGTGTCAATATCGGTGATTGTAGCCAACGTCGCAAATGTCTCGGCCCATTGGATGTTACCGTCAAGCTTCCTGATTCTGTGCGGCCTCACAACATGGTTGGCTCCAGCACTAACGCGGCGCGGAGTTGGAATTGTAGTAGGTATAGCCTTTGTTCTGGCGGTCGCCGTTGTAGCGGGCTTAACTTACGACCGTTATAGCGATGGGTCGCGCAAAGATTTGGATTTTGCGGATCTCCCCGGTCAGATCGAAGAAATTGCCGGTCAGGACCACCCGAATGTTCTGGCTGAGTTTTTCTTGGCCGGAAACGTAAAGCGTCATCGCCAAGACTGGAAGGTAATGCCACCATTCGGAAATGTGGCTGAAGTGTTCTCTGGCAAGAAAGTGGTCATCTTATTGCGTGACCGAGCACCCGGAGCATTCAGTCGAACGCTGCAACGGTCCGGCTTGGATGAACTGGCAATTGATACGCTTTCCTCGGGTGCGATCGACATACCCTATGCTGGATCGGCGAATGTGCTGACGATCGATTATGTCTTTGTCGAAGTCCCAGAGTGACCGTTTGGAACTGTTTGTAAATTGGAACCGATTCGCGTTTTAGGATCGATCTAGCGCATCAGGTTTGTGTCCTACTGCGTTTGCGGGACTGTTCTACACGTGCGTCCGCCTGCGTAAGTCCATGAATTTGTTGTAAATTCAATGGTTCTCCAAGCAGTTCTAATACTTCCCTATTGCCGCCGCATTCCTCAGTCAGCATTCTGTTACGCGCACTTTGGGGATATGCGAAAATGAGCTTTCAACAGCCGGTCAAGGCCGACCATCGGCTCGCGTCTGACTTTCCCGGCGGGATCGTCGAGGGCGCGATGGTTCGGACACCGTGCGGGCCTCGTCGGATCGAGTTGCTGCGGGCCGGTGATATGGTGGTTACGCGCTGTAAAGGATTGCAGCCTGTCCGCATGATTTTGAACCGCGAAGTCGCCCGAGAAGAATTCCTGAAAGCTCCGGGCCGTGCCCCGATCCGGATCGCACCCCGTGCCATTGGGCCGATGATGCCCCAGAAGCCTCTGTTGCTGGCATCCGATCACAAGGTTCTTGTGCCGGGGTTTCGCGTGGCGGGCCAACCCGACGATACGCCAGTTCTTGTAAGTGCCGGAGAATTGGCGGGGGCCGATGATGAAATCCAAGTCGAAAAGTCGATGTCCACGGTGAAATATTTCCACCTCGTTTTTGACGCCCATGTAATGTTCATGGTGAATGGGTTGCCGGTCGAGAGCTTCTCAGCCGCTTCCAAAACCTTAAGCGGGGTTCACCCCGAGGTGCTGCGCCGATTGGAAACTGCTATTCCGGAGCTACGTAACTCGGACCTTCCTGCTCCGGCCGGCCGCTATAAAGCTCCGGATAAAGTGTCGTTTCTTCCAGCGATCTATTGATTCACCTCAGCGCATAAACCGACCGAGGATGTCGTCAAGCGGCGAGCCGTCCCCGTCGCTGTCCAGTAACTTTCCAAGCGCGCCTAGGTCGGGTCCGCCCTTGCCGTTGCCCATCAAACCACCAACCAACTCGCCAAGACCACCTTTCCGCTGCATTGCCGTAAGATCGTTATCTGGCAGGTTCCGTTGCATTCCACCCTGCATCATGGCCGCCAGTGCCGGGAGGAACTGCATGATGATGCTGGGGTCAATGCCGGTGCGTCCGGCGGCCTCCTCGGCCATAGCCTGAGGAGCTCGCTCGCCACCCATGAGATTACGCAGAAAGTTCATGCCCTGCATCTGCCCCTCGGGAGCGGCGGCCTGTGCGGGGTTGTCGAACATATCCCCCTGCGCCTCGCCCATCAGCGAACCAAGCAGGTCGTCCAGCCCACCGGATGCGACTTTCTTCTTGGCTGCCGACCCAATGGCTGGGGCGAACATATCCGTCAAAATATCGGCCTCGGACCGATCCAAACCAACTGATTTTGCAAGCTGAGACAGGCCCTCGCCACCCTGTGCCTGCTGAACAAGTTGAAGCAGAGACATTCATAAATTCCTTAAACGCAATCAAATGATGACGCTCACGTTAGAAGCGAACTTAAGGACTGTCTGGGGGAGAATGTCGTCTCTTTTCCCTCTTGGAGTTGTTTGCCCCTCTCGCCTGTCAGAGGCGGGTTAAGGCGTCGACAGTAGAGCGCGTCTTTGGTGGTACAGCGCGACTTCCTTAACATTCGCTGCCGCAGTTTTCCCGGTCGCGTGGCAATGCTTGCCACCGCGACGCGCATGTCGAAGGCATGTTCGACCTAGGCAAAAAAGTAGTGGAAACGCTCGTAATCTGGGCAACGCAACAAGGAAAAAGGCCCGCGAAAAGCGGGCCTTCCTACCTGTTTCAATGCGAGGATCAGTTCGGGATTTCGCCAGTGATCCCTTCGACATAGAAGCCCATACCTGCCAGAGTGCCGTCATCGGCCACTTCGCCTTCGGCTAGCCAGTCGCTGCCGTCTTGCTTCTTCAGCGGACCGGTGAACGGGTGGTATTCGCCGGTGCGTATTGCTTCTACCATGGCAAGCGCTTCTGCTTTCACATCTGCCGGAACTGCATCAGTGATCTCACCAATTTCGACCATGCCGGTCGGGATGCCGTCCCATGTGTCTACGCTTTCCCATGTTCCATCCAGAACCGCTTGGGTACGGGCCACATAATACGGCGCCCAGTTGTCGATGATCGAGCTGACGCGCGGGAACGGAGCGTATTCGCCCATGTCAGAGGCCTGTCCGAAGGTGATAACATTGCCTGCCTGCTCTGCGGCCGCCTGCGGCGCTGTGGAATCGGTGTGCTGCAGGATCACGTCGGCTCCTTGTTCAATCAGCGCCTTGGCCGCGTCAGCTTCCTTCGCCGGGTCGAACCATGTGTAGGCCCAGATGACCGAGAACTCGACATCCGGGTTTACCTTCTTGGCATGGACATAGGCCGAGTTGATGCCGCGGATAACTTCAGGGATCGGGAAGGACGCGATGTAGCCAATCTTGTTGGTCTTGGTCATCTTGCCCGCGATATGGCCCTGAACCGCGCGGCCTTCATAGAAACGAGCCGAATAGGTCGACACGTTGTCCGAGCGCTTATAGCCAGTGGCATGTTCGAACTTCACGTTCGGGAACTTGGCGGCCACGTTGATGGTCGGATCCATGTAGCCGAAAGAAGTGGTGAAGATCAGTTTGGCGCCCGACAGCGCCATTTGGGTCAGAACGCGCTCGGAATCGGCCCCTTCCGGGACGTTTTCCTGATAGATAGTCTCGACCTTGTCACCTAGCGCTTCTTCGACCGCCAGACGGCCCTGATCGTGCTCGTAAGTCCAGCCGCCGTCGCCGATCGGACCGACATAGACAAAACCGACCTTGGTTTTGTCTTGGGCAGCGGCAGCGCCCGCAATCCCAAGGGCGAGTGCGGCCCCTGTCAGAATGGATGTGAATTTCATGGATAACTCCCCAGTTGGTTTAACTTTGGCCCCTAGTGCGAGGCGTGAAAACTTCGTCCCAATGAGGCCGGCGCATTCAGTGCGGCCCGGCTCTTATCGGCGGATATGATGACGAGGACGATGATGGTGATCAAGTAGGGCGACATCGAAAGATATTCGACCGGGATCGCCACGCCCGCAGCCTGCAGGTTCAGTTGCAACACGGTGATGCCGCCAAAGAGGTAAGCGCCCAGCAGAACCCGTGCCGCTTTCCAACTGGCGAACACAACGATCGCCAGTGCGATCCACCCAGCACCCGCGGTCATTCCTTCGGTCCATTGCGGCACGCGGACAAGGCTGAGATAGGCCCCGCCCAGACCCGCGCAGGCCCCACCGAAGGCGATTGCCATGAGGCGAATGCGAACGACCTTATATCCCAATGCATGGGCGGCATCATGGTTCTCTCCGACCGCGCGCAGGATCAGGCCGACACGGGAATAGCGCAGTCCGGCCCAAACGCTAGCGACGAGCGCCAGCGACAGGTAAACCATCAGGTCATGCGAAAACAGGATCGGTCCAAGCACGGGGATGTCCGAGATAACTGGAATGTCCAAGCGGTAAATCGCGGGCGCTTTAATGCCGACATAGCTCTGTCCCATCAGCGCCGACAGGCCCAGCCCGAACAATGTCAGCCCCAGGCCTGTTGCCACCTGGTTGGACAAGAGAAACTGTGTCAGCACACCAAAGAGCAGCGACAGAAGGGCGCCGCCGAGCGCGGCACAGATAAAACCAAGCGTTGGACTGCCACTTTCCACCGCGATGATGAAGCCGCAAACAGCACCGGTGATCATCATCCCTTCGACGCCAAGGTTCAGAACGCCGGACTTCTCCACTACCATCTCGCCGATGGCTGCCAGCAGGATCGGCGTCGCTGCGACCATCAGCGAGGCGACCAGGAAGACGGGGTTAATCGAAGACAGATCCATCACGCGACCTCCTGCTTGCCAATACGAATGCGATAGTTGGACAAGACGTCCATTGCCAACAGGAAGAACAGCAGCATCCCTTGGAACAACTGGATTGCGGCCGAGGGTAGACCCAACATCAGCTGTGCAAGCTCTCCGCCGATATAGGTCAGGGCCATCAACAGCCCGGCCAGCAGGATACCAATAGGGTGCAACCGACCAAGGAAGGCCACGATAATCGCCGTGAACCCATAGCCAGAGTTGAAGTCGATACTGATCTGGCCAGCAGGTCCGGCGACTTCGAACAGGCCAGCCATCCCGGCCAGCGCACCGGAAATACCGAGGCAGATCAAGATCAACCGTGTCGGGTTCACCCCGGCAAAGCGTGCCGCCCGGGGGCTTTCTCCGGTCAAGCGAATCTGGAAGCCCAGAATATGTCGGGTCAGCAAGACATAGGCGAAAATCACCGCGATAAAGGCCGTCACCACGCCCCAGTGCATGCCGGTGTTCGCAATCAACTCGCCATTTGAAGCCGCGCTCCACTGACCAAGGTTCCGGCTGCCGGGAAAGCCCATGCCCTCTGGGTTGCGCAATAGGCCCGAGGATACCGATGCCAGGATGTTCTCGGCCACATAGACCAACATCAAAGAGACCAGAATCTCATTGGTCCCGAACCTTGTCTTAAGCACAGCCGGGATCATCGCCCAGGCCCAGCCACCCAAGGCGCCTGCCAGCACCATCAGCGGGAAAATCAGAAAACTTTCAGAGGGATAGAGCGCTAGTCCCGCACCCGCGCCGCAGATGGCGCCCATGATGTACTGGCCCTCGGCCCCAATGTTCCAGATGCCTGCGCGAAAGCCCATCGACAGGCCTATGGCGATCAGGATCAACGGCCCGGCCTTTACCAGCAATTGCGGCCGTGAATAAGCCGCGAAGTTTTCGTGGAAGAGAGGGTCCCAGAAAATCGTGCGGATTGCCTCGAACGGGTTCTTGCCGAGCAGGGCGAACAGGAGGCCACCCGCGATCATAGTGGCCAGCACCGCCAATACAGGCGTGGCGGCTCCCCAGAACCGAGAGGGTGAGGGGCGTTTTTCAAGTCGGATCATGATGCCGCCTCCAAGTCATGAGCACCACCCATCATGAGGCCGATCTCTTCCATCGTAAGACCGCGCGCTGGTTGTGGTGGCGACAGGCGTCCTTCGTTCAGCGCGGCGAAACGGTCCGAGATTTCCATCAGCTCGTCCAAATCCTGACTGATCACAACGATGGCCGCGCCCGCCTCTGCCAGATCAAGGATCGACTGCCGGATGGCCGCCGCCGCCGAGGCGTCAACGCCCCAAGTGGGCTGATTCACCACCAGAACTTCGGGTCGCTGCAGGACCTCGCGACCGATGACAAATTTCTGCAGGTTACCACCGGAAAGGGACCGTGCGGCATTCTCGGGTCCCGGCGTGCGCACATCGAATTCGCGGATGATTAATTCTGCAAAGGCGCGAGTTTCTGCCCATTTCAGGAACCCGTTCTGTGTCAGCCCTTGCCGGATCGCCCCGGTTAGCAGCGCATTCTCCGTGAGGCTCATTCCCGGTGCAGCGGCGTGGCCAAGCCGTTCTTCTGGCGCGGCCAAAACCGCGATTTGGCGGCGCTGGTTCGGACCTAGGTGGCCAATCTCCTCGCCGCGTATTTTTACTGCATGCCGGGCGGCAGCCGTTTCGCCGGACAGGGCCGACAGCAACTCGTCCTGACCGTTGCCTGCAACCCCACCGATGCCCAGAACCTCGCCCTCGCGGACGGTGAAAGAGATATCTTTCAACGCGGTCCCAAAGGCGGATTGCGAGGTCATCGACAATCCCGTTACCTCTAGCACCACATCGCCCGGTTCATGAGCCTCGCGAATAGGGGTTTGCAGCTTGGTGCCGACCATCATCTCGGCCAGCTCTGCCGCGGATTTTTCGCGCGGATCACAGCGTCCAACGACCTTGCCCAGACGCAGCACGGTCGCCCCGTCACAAAGTGCGCGAATTTCTTCCAACTTGTGCGAGATATAAAGGATCGACGTCCCCTCAGCCTGTAATTTCCGCAGGGTATCAAAGAGGATTTCCACCTCCTGCGGTGTCAGTACGCTGGTGGGTTCGTCCATGATCAGCAGCTTGGGATCTTGCAGAAGGCAGCGGATGATCTCGACCCTTTGCCGTTCCCCTGCGCTAAGGTCGCCCACGGTGCGATGCGGGTCCAGGGGTAAGCCGTAGGTCTCGCTCACTTCGCGAATGCGGCTGGCCAGTTCACGTTGCGACGGTGGGTTCTCCATCCCAAGCGCGATATTCTCCGCCACGTTCAGGGCGTCGAATAAGGAGAAATGCTGGAAGACCATCGCCACGCCCGCGGCCCGAGCCGCCCGAGGCTCGACCGGGGCAAAGGGCGCACCGTCGAACTCCATCTGTCCGCGGTCAGGCTTGACCAGCCCATAGATCATTTTCACAAGGGTCGACTTACCCGCGCCGTTCTCGCCCAACAGCGCATGCACCTCGCCCTTCCTGATCTCGAAGGACACGTCGTCATTGGCCACGACGCCGGGATAGGCCTTCGTCAGGCCCTCAAGTTTCAACAGCGCGGTCACCCGGCATATCCCCTGTTGTTTGTTCTTGTTGACCTTTTAGTAACTCGGTTGCCACGCCTACGGCAATCGCCTGGGGATGTTTCCCCAACGTCGGCTGCCCGATCGGGCAGCGAATGCGTGAAATTTGGGCGGTCTGGTGGCCAAGTTTGCCCAAGCGTTTTCGGAACCGCGCCCATTTTGTTGCCGAGCCGATCAGCCCGGCAAAGGCGAATCCGCGGTGCAAAAGCTGGTGGCACAACTCTAAATCCAAGGCGTGGCTATAGGTGACAATCAGGTGTTCGGCTTGTCGCGGCGCAAAGCGCACAGCCTCAGCGGGGTTGGCCGCCACAAGTTGGGTCACGCGATCCGGTATCACTTCAGGGAACCGATCTGCGCGGGTATCCACCCAAGTCACCTCGAATTCCGGCAGGGGTGCCAGAACCTGTGCCAGAGCCCGCCCCACATGCCCCGCGCCCCAGATCCATAGCGGGCGGGTTGGGGAGGCCATCGGCTCGATCATCCAACCGTCCAGAAATTGTGCGAACGGCACCTCGGTCCCATTGCGCGCTTGCGCCAGGATACGTTGGACGGAAAGGGGTGCGGTCTCGTTGCCACTCACAGATCGCGCAACTATTGCGCTGGTCAGTGCTTCAACTGCCGCCTCATCAAAAAGTTCAGAAAACAGCCCAACCGCTCCGCCGCAGCATTGGCCTCGGGCCGGGCCGAGGGGGACGTTTTGCCAAGTTTTCGGACGCCCCGACGCCAACATCGCGCGCGCTTCGGCCGCC
>CAYFXM010000061.1:0-13350 GCA_964346965.1 uncultured Actibacterium sp.
AGATCCTTGAGATGCGCCAGCCGGATGTCGCCCTGCCACCTGCCAGCGTGACCAAAGCGGTAACAGCTCTTTACGCGCTGGACCAACTGGGTATGGGATACCGGTTCCGCACCCAGTTGCGGGCTACGGGGCCTGTCGTTAACGGGCGTCTAGAAGGCGACCTGATCCTTGTCGGTGGTGGCGACCCGGTTCTGGATACCGACGACCTGATGGAACTTGCGCGGAGCCTGAAGGCGGCGGGTGTGAATGAAGTGACCGGCAGGTTGCGTGTCTATGACGGGGCACTGCCATTGGTCGAAGCGATCGAGCCCGATCAACCCGCGCATCTGGGCTATAACCCGGCGGTTTCGGGGCTGAACCTGAATTTCAACCGGGTCCATTTCGAATGGAAGCGGGCGGGACAGGACTATGCCATCACCATGCAGGCGCGGGCGCTGAAATACCGTCCTGATGTGAACGTGTCGCGGATGCAGGTCGCGGATCGCAAGTCTCCGGTTTACACTTATGACAAGAGCGATCGGGTCGAAGATTGGACCGTCGCAAGAGGCGCGCTTGGCAAAGGCGGGGGGCGGTGGTTGCCCGTGCGCCAGCCCGCGCTCTATGCCGCCGAAGTGTTCGAAACTCTGGCCCGGTCGCATGGGATCGTGCTGCGCCGAGGGCCGGTCGCGACGATTATCAGTGGAACGATTGTGGCTGAACATCTTGGTCCGCCGATGCCTGAGCTTTTGCAAGGGATGCTGAAACATTCGACCAACCTGACGGCCGAGGCGCTGGGCTTGATGGCCAGCCAGACCGCCGGCGGGCACCCCCAGACCTTGGAGGCGTCGGCACAGCAGATGAATGGCTGGCTTGATCATTTTTGTGATGCGCGATCGGCGCGGTTTGTCGACCACTCGGGACTTGGATCTGGGGCGAAAGTGTCGCCCAAGGAGCTGGTAAAGGCGCTTGTTAGAGCGGGGCCAGAGGGGCCGTTGCGAGGTCTGATGAAGCCGGCATACCTGCAGAATCCAAAGGGCGGTCCGATCAAGGATGGCCCCGTCGATATTCGCGCCAAGACCGGAACTCTGAATTTCGTGTCGGCTCTCGCCGGGTACATGCGAAATGGGCAGGGGCGACAGATGGCCTTTGCCATTTTGACAGCGGACGAACCACGACGCGACGGGCTAACCCTTGCTGAACGCGAACGACCTGCCGGTGGCAAGTCATGGTCCAGACGCTCGCGCCGCCTTCAGGCCCAGCTTATGGAGCGTTGGAGTTCTCTTTACAGCGCTTGATGCCAATTTTCCTTCACTGCCATCAGCACGATCACGGAACATTGACCGATTTTTCGACGCTGCTACACCCTGCGAAACTCGGAATCGGCCGAAAACTTGCTATAGTTTCTTAGTATTGTGTTGCCTGACAGGAGAACGCTGTATGTCGAGCATCTTAGTTACTCGTCGGGGATTGATTGCCTCTGGCGGGGCCGCATTGGCGGTAGGGATGACCGTGCCGGCCCGCGCCAAGGGGGTGGCGCCAACCCCGTCCATGCGCGGTGGATCGAACAATTATCGCCCCGGCGCACCCATAGTGGAACGCATCGGCGGCGGAGGCTTCTGGATGTCAGGAACGGTACGCCGTGCGGGCGACGGGGCGCCGCTCGCGGGGCAACGCATTCAAATCTGGGCGCATACGACCGAAGGACATGAGCGCGACAAGCGCAGCCATGGGGCGACCCTGACCGATGCAAACGGGGAATTTCGCTTGGAGATGCCGCAGATTGTCCCTGCCTTTGGGCAGGCCCATGGGCACCTGGCGTATGACAGCGGCGAGTTCGAAACCGTCTTCCTCCGCCCTGTGATGCGAAGCTCGAAGGACACGAGCCTGAGCGCGCATTTCGTCCTGCAGCCTCTCTAAGAGAACCCAATGGGCCAATTGCGCAGAGCATTGATCTGGGCAGCCTATGTTTCCGCTGTCGCCGTGCCGATTGCCGCCGCAGCGGCGAGCCCCTTGCTGGCGTGGCGCCAACCTGTCTACATCGCTGCCGGGTTTGCAGGTGTTGTTGCAATGGCCCTGTTGCTGACTCAGCCTCTTTTGGCCGGAGGTGTCTTGCCGGGTTTACCTGCCCGGCGCGGTCGTCGCGTCCACCGTTGGGTTGGTGCGACGTTGGTCGCTTTAATCGTGATGCATGTTGCGGGGCTTTGGGTCACCAGCCCTCCGGATGTGATCGACGCGTTGACCTTTACCTCGCCCACGCCGTTTTCCGCTTGGGGCGTGGTGGCGATGTGGGCGATCTTTGCCGCCGCCAGTCTTGCGGTTTTTCGGGCACGGCTACGCGTACCTGTATGGCGTGTGAGCCATTCCGCGATGGTGAGCATTGCGGTGGCCGGGAGTGTTGTTCACGCCATGTTGATCGAAGGCACGATGGGGAGCCTGTCCAAGGCTATGCTATGCGGGCTGCTTGTCATAGCAACCGCTCGGACAATCACCAAACTCAGGCCTTGGGCCATGCTACTGCCGCGTGGCCCGAGGCCATGAGGTTTCTTGGTCAGAGCGTCATATGTCGTGCCCGTGCGCCTTGTTCAATCGCCGCGCCGTGCAGGCGGTTTATGTTGAGTTGAAAGCGGATTTCGGCCAGCATCTGAAGCTCTTCCTCGTCCAGCATACCGTCAGCGGCGCCCACATCGCAGGCCATGGCATAGGCGGTTTCGTAGAGTTTCTCGGGTAGCGCGTCTTTGACCAGACCGAAGAGCGCGTCCAGCCCGTCTTCCTCTTCCAGCAGGTCGAATACGGTTTGCGAGACCGTGCGCAGACGGTCATCGTCGTAGCCCGCGAAGACCGGCAGGTGATTCACGATACGCTGGATTGTCACAAGTTCGGAAGTTCGGATGTTCAGGTCAGAGGCCGAAACGGCGATCATAACCGCCACGAGGGCGTCCTGCGGGGTCAGGGACAGGGGGGTATCGGGCATTCTTGGTCCTTTGCGGGCTGATCCTTGGGGTCAGATTATTGACGGGAGCGCGGGGGGGCAATAGGAACCGGGCCTTGTCGGGGTATGGAACCCCAATCGTTATGAAAGCCGAAACCATGTCTGAACTGCGCGAAGCTGCACTGTCGTCGAAAGCCTGGCCCTTCGAGGAAGCCCGCCGGGTATTGAAACGCTATGCAAAGGGCGCCCCCGAGAAGGGTTATGTGCTGTTTCAGACCGGCTATGGCCCGTCAGGCCTGCCCCATATCGGCACCTTCGGCGAGGTTGCGCGGACCACGATGGTGCGTCGCGCCTTCGAGATGATCAGCGATATCCCAACCCGCCTGATTTGCTTCTCGGATGATATGGACGGGTTCCGCAAGGTGCCGTCGAACCTGCCGAACCAGGAGATGCTGGCCGAAGACCTGCACCTGCCGCTGACCAAGGTGCGTGACCCGTTTGGAACGCATGAAGGGTTCGCACAACACAACAACGCGCGTCTATGTGCGTTTCTGGACAGCTTTGGCTTTGACTACGAATTCGCCTCGGCGACCGACTATTACACTTCGGGCAAATTCGACGAGACCCTTCTGATCGCTCTGGAGCGGTTCGACAAGATTCAAGAAATCATGCTGCCCACACTGGGTGAGGAACGCCGCGCGACTTATAGCTGCTTCCTGCCGATCAGCCCGAAGACCGGCCACGTGCTGCAGGTGCCGACGCTGGAGCGGAACGTCGCGAAGGGTACCATCGTCTATCAGGAACCCGATGGTGAGAAGGTGGAAATTCCCGTCACCGGCGGTCATGTGAAAATGCAGTGGAAGCCCGACTGGGCCATGCGCTGGGCCGCGTTGGGCGTGGACTATGAAATGTCAGGGAAAGACCTGATCGACTCGGTCACTCAGTCGTCGAAGATTTGTCGCGCGCTTGGGCAGCGCCCGCCGGAACAACTGTCCTACGAGCTGTTCAATGATGAGTTGGGCCAGAAGATTTCCAAGTCGAAGGGCAACGGGCTGTCGATGGAAGAGTGGCTGACCTATGCCGCGCCGGAAAGCCTGCAGTACTTCATGTATCAGAAGCCGAAGACTGCCAAGCGCCTGTTCTTCGACGTGATCCCGAAAGCGGTGGACGAGTATCACCAGCAGTTGCGTGCCTATCCGGGGCAGGACGTGAAGGGGCAATTGAACAACCCCGTGTATCATATCCACGGCGGCGATGTGCCTGCGTCCGACATGGTCGTTCCGTTTGCCATGCTACTGAACCTCGCGTCGGTGGCTTCGGCCGAGGACAAGGACGGGCTGTGGGGCTTCATCAAGCGTTATGCGCCCGAGGCTTCGCCCGAGACGCATCCGACGCTGGATGCTGCTGCCGGGTTCGCGGTACGCTACTTCAAGGATTTCGTGGCGCCGACCCGCCAGTTCCGCCTGCCGACCGATCAGGAACGTGCAGCGCTGGAGGATCTGGTGGCGGCCTTCAAGAGCGCCGATCGCGCTTTGGAGGAAATTTCCAAGAAAAACAAGATGATGGGCAATGACGATCCGTTGCCTGAAGCGGATTTCACAAGTGATGACTTCCTGCAGTCGGTCGTTTTCGCCATCGGTAAGAACCACGGGTTTGAGAACCTGCGCGACTGGTTCAAGGCGCTTTACGAGGTGCTTCTGGGCGCCAGCCAAGGGCCGCGTTTCGGCGGGTTCGCTGCGCTCTATGGTGTAGAGGAAACCGTAGCGCTGATTGAAAAGGGACTGGCCGGAGAATTAGCGGGTTAAGCCGCCGGTCCGGCCCCGGCCCAGACCCGGCGCCATTTTTTTGCGCTGGGAAGTCGCTTGTGGTCATAGAGTTTTCGACCCAGTCTCCGTGCCCTTTTCAATAACAGGGCCTGACGTCGCTTGATCCGTTTTAGAAGCTGTTTTCGGTGGTCCTTTCGCGCAGAAAAGGCGTCAGAGGATTCCACGGTTGCGCGAAGGATCGAAAGATCGTGGTAGTCCCCTAGAAGCTCACCCAAAGTTCCCGCCAGTTTGGCGCGTTTGGGCATATCCTTGGGGAATGTCTTTTCCAGAAGCCGGGCGTGATACCAGTGATCCTTAACCCGTTTCCTCCACAGGTGGATGTCCTCGATCTTGGGATGTTTGCCACAACGCTTCATGGCCGTCTTTCCTTGCGCGAATGTCATGCCAATACCCTTGTGCAGGGCGTCCGGCCCGCCTTCAAATGTCCATGTCGGAATGGCTGACGACAGGAATTGCAGGGCATCGACATAACCTAAGAGGGCTGTGTTTGTGTCCACCGGCGATTTCGTTGCAGAGACCAAAGTGCTTTTCGCGAAGGACAGGTCCGAT
Source organism: uncultured Actibacterium sp. (assembly GCA_964346965.1). Lineage (GTDB taxonomy): Bacteria > Pseudomonadota > Alphaproteobacteria > Rhodobacterales > Rhodobacteraceae > Actibacterium_B. The sequence goes on from CAYFXM010000061.1 coordinate 5,284, forward strand.
GTATCGCTTCCGGTGGGGGGCGCTGTTTCGAGCTTCGTGATTGTTTCCTGCAGGGCCCCATGTTCTCGAAGCGTTGCCAAAGACCGGGCGGCGTCGCGGATGACCATGTTGTGCTCTGCGTAGTCCGGAAAGCCGGGGCGCATCAGGCGAAACAGGCCGCGCAGACGTTTGGCGCGTTTGCGCAACTGGTGCGTTTTTTGGTCCAAGGGCATGGTCCGGTCTTCAAGCTCTGTCAGGGCAGAGTCGATCTCTTCCCAAGCCACCCGGCGCACAGCGGCCAGCGCAGAGGTTTCGCTTTTGCGAAACCGGTAGGTCATCCATGCCTCCCATATGTTCGAAGCGGAACTATAGCACAGGGTGTGCAATGGCAGTTTGATCTGGGTCTGCGGGCGCAGCGTATACGGGGTCGTAACCCTTTCGCCCGACCTTTCCATCTAACCCGGCGTGGTTGTCGGGACTTCTTCAGCAATGGAATGACAATCGAGTGGCCTCGGACGCGCTTTGCGGGCGCGGTCGCGTGCTGCCGGAAAGGGGTGAACCGATGAACAAGGCGATTACCGACGGTCTGGTCCTGATGCCGCCGGCCTTTGAAGACGGGCTGGATGTCTGGTCCAGCGGCGATGGCACAGCGGGCACGCCGACGTATGATGGCGCGGTGAACGCGGCCTTGGTGGCGGCAGATCAGGATTTTGGCGGCTGCCTGGAGTTGCTGAAGGCGCAGACCACGCAACAAGTGCGCTGGATGGGGCAGGTGCCGGTGGTGCCGGGGTGTTATCTGCGGGTCCGGGTGCGGGTGAAGGCGGTCAGTGGCAACCTGCCTGCCGTTCGAATCGCGGCGACGCCGGTGGATGCAGGCGGCGCGGCGATTAGTGGCCTGCCGATGTCGGCCGCGCCTGTGACCTTGAGCAGCTATGGCGAGGTTGTCACCGTCGAGGCGATCTTTGGCGGCGGCGCGCGCAGCGGTGTCGACATGGTTTGGGGCACGCAGCCGGTGTTCGCACATGTAGGTCTGGATTTAACGGGTCCCGACGGGGGCACCATCCGTATCGACGACATCGAGGTCGAGGATGCAACCGCGGTTTTCCAGCGCACGATGATGGATTGGGTCGACGTTCGAGACTATGGCGCGATCGGGGACGGGGTCACGGATGACACGGACGCTTTCGAGGCGGCAGATGCGGCTGCGGTCGGTCGGGTGGTGCTTGTATCCGCGGGGACCTATCACCTCGCCGACCATGTGACCTTTGAAAGCCCGGTGCGGTTCGAGGGGACGGTCAGTATGCCGACCGACAAGCGCCTAACCCTGACCCAGAACTATGATCTGCCCACATATATCGACGCCTTCGGCGACGAGCTTGAGGCGTTCAAACGCGCTTTGGCGGTTCTGTTCAATTTCTCGGACCACGCGGGTCTGGATATGTGCGGGCGCCGGATCGAGATCGACGCGCCCATCGACGTGCAGGCCGCGGTTTCCAACAAGACCACCCATGCGATTCGCAAGGTCATTCGGAACGGCGAGATACTGGCCAGTGCCTCCAGCAATTGGGACACAGAGAGCTTCGGTTCTGATGGAACCTATTCGACATCGAATCCGTTGCAGTTGAGCGGTGTGGCCAATGTCGCGAATATCCCGGTTGGGTCGCTGGTCGAGGGGCTGGGCGTGGGCCGCGAGGTCTATGTTCTGGACAAGAACGTTGGGGCGCAGACCCTGACGCTGAGCAAGCCGTTGTTTGATGCGGTAGGAACCCAACCCTATACGTTCAAACGTTTCAAATACCTGTTGGATTTCAGTGGCTTCGATTCGATCAGCCGCTTCGTGATTGCCGATGTGGATTTCCGCTGCGAGGGGGTGGCAAGCGCAGTGATGCTGCCGCCATCGGGGCTGATTTTTCACCTTCGGGACTGTTTCTTTACCAAGCCCAGGGATCGCGGGATTACCTCGATCGGGACGGGGTGTCAGGGGATGTTGGTGGACAGGTGCCAGTTCCTGTCAAACGAACAATCGATGAATGCGCAGGACCGGGAGTCGATTGGTCTGAACACAAACGCCAACGACGTGAAACTGCGCGACAACCGGGCCGCGCGCATGGGAACATGGGCCGTCGTGGGCGGGTCGGGCAGCATCATCTCTGGAAACCACTTCTTTCAGGGAGACGATGTCGCCAATGGTGTACGTCAGGCGGGTCTGGTGCTGACCCAGAGCAACGTCAAGACGCTGGTCGCGGCGAATTATGTCGACAATTGTTTCATCGAGTGGACCAACGAGCATGACGACGAGCCGGACCACAATAACGAGCTGAGCTTCGGTGGGCTGACCGTGTCGGACAATACCTTTACGGCCAATGACGTGGCGCCGTGGTTCCGTTGGTTCGTGGTCAAGCCGCATGGATCGGGTCACTATATTCAGGGGCTGAACATGTCGGGCAACGTATTCAAAGCGCTGGACGGCAATGTCGACCGCGTTGAGGACATCGACACGACCTATGCGTCCTTAGATCTGGGCCGAATGCGGAATGTGAACGTGACGGGAAATACGTTCAATGGCGTAAGCCAGTGGATCACCAACCCGGTGTCCCTAGAGTTCGAGCAACTCGCCTTCCAGCCTGTTTGGACCTGCGAGTTCGGGGGCTTCCTTCCGTTTGGCGGCCGGGCGCGGCGTGTCGAGTCTGTTGTTGCTGAGGGCGATGTGCTTAACAGCTCTCTGCAACGGCTCTACGCCCTGCCCACCGTCGAGACAGAGCAGGGCGCAGCGAAGGATGAGATCGAGCTGAACTGGCCGGAGGGCTGTCGAGGCAAGGTCTTCGTGACAGCCCGAATGGACAACCCGACCTGACGTCTTGGATCGCATTAGAATTGAAGCCAGGTGCCGACTTTAAGGCCCTGGCTTTTATCGTTTTTCACTCCCTTACGCACACCCAACTCCAGATGGGCGCCGGGGCGAAATTCGTAGGTCAGCGAGGGAACGAACCGCATATAGGGTTCCACCGACGGATAGTCGCCACTTTGCACCTGTAAGATCAGCTTCGTCTTTGGTTGCAGATCCAAACCAAGCGTTAGATCAGCCTTGTAGGCCTGTTGCAGGGAGTGGAGCCATTGTTCGGAAATCACGTCGATATTAACCCAGCCATGTCCCCACCGGCTGTCAAAGCCGCGTCCCCAGGACAGGCTATTGCGGATGAAAGGTTCCGACAGGCTTGGTTGTTCGTGGTAGCCGGCGCCAAACTCGATAGACAAGTGGTGATGCTCACCCAGATCCCAAAGAGGTGTCCGCAGGAAAAGCAGGCCCACCCGGTCCCCCCATTGTGCGCTTTCACTCAGCTCTCCTCCAACGGTAAAACGCGGCGTGAAGCCGTATTCAGCATATAGTTTCGAGTACCGCTCTTGCGCGGCGCCGTCGGAATAGGCCTCTTGCGACAGGCTTAGGAAGACCTGTCCCTTTTCGCGTTGCCATGCCCCCGCTTCCCCTAAACGGGGGACGAGCATCAACAGCAAGACGACAAGGGTTTTGGTCATGGCAACTCCCTTGTTCGAACACTGGGCGTGCGTGGTTAATGCCACCTTAATTTAAGCGAAATTGGCTTGCCGGGGGCGTGACAAAAGAATCCGTGCAATTCCCTCGACAGCGTGACATTCTGCGCCGCAGCAATGATTGGGGGAGCCAATGGCCGGCAAGATCATCACCGTCGCACAGCAGAAAGGTGGCTCTGGCAAGACCACCGTCACCGCCAACCTCGCCGTGGCCTTTGCCAAGCAGGGTTTGAGCGTTGCGCTGTTGGATACAGATCCGCAGGGAAGCCTTGGTCGCTGGTTCATGACCCGGATCGAGGGGCTGGAAGTCCCGGACATGGAGTTTTCAACGTCGTCTGCCTGGGGGGTGAGCTATGAGACCACCAAGCTGTCGAAAACCCATGATATTGTCCTGATCGACACGCCACCCAAAGCCGATAGCGACCTGCGCCATGCGTTGAGGGCAGGTGATATGGTGCTGGTCCCGGTGGCGACAAGCCACGTGGACCTATGGGCGACCGAAGGGGTTATGGACCTTGCCGACCGTGCGGGAACGCCTGTCTCGGTCATCATGAACCGTACCCGCCCCGGCACACGACTGGGAGCCGAGGTTGCCGAGGCCGCCGCCGACATGGACCTTCAGGTTCTGGACGCCGCACTGGCCAACCGGGTGATCTATGCCGAGACTCTTGGACAGGGGCGCGGCGTACAGGAAGTTCGCAAAACACCGGCACAAGGCGAAATCGAAGCCTTGGCTGCGGAAGTATTGGCGTCGCTGGGCTCCTGATCTGGATCAAGGTACCGCGGTACCCTTTCTGCCACGCTGACGGCGAGGAGGAGGTACCATGTACAAACATATTCTTGTTCCGATCGCATTGGATCACAGCCCGCTGACCGGCACAGCGTTAGAGTTGGCGCAGAAGCTGTTGGCAGATGGTGGAAAGATATCCGCGCTGACGGTTGTCGAACCGACACCCAGCTACATCGCGACGTACATTCCTGATGACGTCGTGGTCAATCAGCGCGACGACATAATGGCGGCGTTAAAAGCGGAAGTGAGTGAGCTACCGTCCATCTCCGCCCATGTGGTCACGGGCCACGCGGGCAACACGATCGTCGACTATGCCGCCGAGCATGAAGTGGACTGTATCGTCATTGCCTCGCACAAACCCGGGCTCCAGGATTATTTCCTTGGATCTACCGCGGCGCGGGTGGTCCGTCATTCGCCATGCGCGGTGCATGTGATCCGGTAGGACGCTCAAAGGTTTTGACCGCGGCTGCACTCTTTGCAACAGTAAGGTCAAGGAGGACGTCATGCCAAAGATCGAGAAAACCGCCGATTGCCAAACGGTTATCACCACGTTCGAGACAACCCCCGGTACGTGCCAAGACCTGTTGGAGGCGTTGCAGGACGCCTACGCCAGTTTCATCTCTAAGCAACCGGGCTTTATCTCGGCCGGCCTGCATGTGAATGACGCGCAGACCCGGGTCGCCAACTATTCGCAATGGCAGAAGCGGGAAGATTTTCAGGCCATGCTGCGTAGCGACGAGATGCGCAAACGTAACCGCGCGATTAACGAGCTTTGCAAAAGCTTCGAGCCGGTGATGTACGACGTGGTTGAGGTCTTCTAGGACCTCAACTCCGCAGAGTCTCGATCATCAGCGCCACATTCTCGGGGTCGGCGTCCGGTGTGATGCCGTGGCCGAGGTTGAAGATATGCGGCCCTTTGCTGAACGCTTCGCGGATGCGAATGACCTCATCAATCAGCGCCTGCCCGCCGGTCACCATATGGCTCGACGCGAGGTTGCCCTGAACACAGCCATCGATCTGTACGTTTTCCGCCGCCCATTCCGCAGAGACTGAGTTGTCCAGTGCCACGCAGTCGGCGCCGGTGGCCTTGGCGAAACCGATATATCCGTCGCCAGCTTCACGTGGGAAGGCGATTACAGGAATGTTGGGATGGCGCGCTTTCAACGCTGTGATGATCTCTTTGGCGGGCTCAAGCGCGTAACGGGTGAAGTCCTCCCCCTTCAACGATCCGGCCCAGCTATCGAAGATTTTGACCACTTCGGCCCCGGCCTCGATTTGACGTGACAGGTATTCAATGGTCGCTTTGGTCAACAGGTCCAATATACCCTCGAAGGTCGCGCGGTCGGCTTCTTTCAACGCATGCGCCGGGCCCTGATCCTTGGTGCCGCGACCGGCAATCATATAGGTCGCGACAGTCCAAGGCGCGCCAGCGAAGCCGATCAAGGTGGTCTCTTTGGGCAACTCCTGTGACAGGATACGGACGGTCTCATAAACTGGGTTCAGCGTCTCATGAATCGCATCGACCGGCTTCAGCGCGGTCAATTCAGCGGGTGTCGTCGTGGTCGACAGCCGCGGTCCTTCGCCGGTCACAAACCACAGATCCGCGCCAAGTGCCTGTGGCAACAGAAGGATATCGGCAAACAGGATCGCCGCGTCGAACCCATAGCGTCGGATCGGCTGCAACGTGACCTCGGCCGCCAGTTCCGGGTTATAGCAGAGCGACAGGAAGTCACCCGCCTGCGCCCGCGTCGCCCGGTATTCCGGCAAATAGCGTCCGGCCTGGCGCATCATCCAGATCGGGGGGATAGCCTGGGTTTCCCCGGCTAGCGAACGCAACAATTTCTTGGTCATCTCTGCCTCATCTTTCGTCCCAAGGGTGGTCGCCCTGATGCGGCGCCATGTCAACCCATTGCCATGTTGTCAGCGCGCGGCGCGGCGATTAGAAGCGGTTGCATGGCTGATCAATTCCCTTCCCCGACCGATCCATTGAAAATCGGCACCCGAGGCTCCCCGCTGGCGCTGGCGCAAGCCTATGAAACCCGCCGCCGCCTGATGGAGGCGCACGGCCTCCCGGAAGCGGCGTTCGAGATCGTGGTCATCACCACCACCGGCGACAAGGTGTTGGACCGGGCGCTGAAGGAGATCGGGAACAAGGGCCTCTTCACCAAGGAAATCGAAGAAGCGATGCTGGATGAACGCATCGACATCGCGGTCCATTCCTCGAAAGACCTGCCCAATGAACAGCCGGAGGGGTTGGTGGTCGACACGTTCTTGCCGCGCGAAGACGTGCGGGATGCTTTCGTGTCCTACAAATACAAGTCGATCTCGGAGTTGCCCGAAGGCGCCGTGGTGGGGTCGTCCAGCCTGCGCCGTCGCGCGCAGTTGGCCCATGTTCGCCCCGACCTGCAACTGGTCGAGTTCCGAGGGAATGTGCAAACCCGTCTGAAAAAGCTCCAAGATGGTGTGGCCGAGGCGACCTTCCTCGCGAAGGCGGGTCTGAACCGTCTCGGAGCAGAAGACGTGCCTCACGCCGTAATCGAAACGGATGAGATGCTGCCCGCAGTGGCCCAAGGCGCCATCGGGATCGAGCATCGCATCGCCGACACGCGCGTCGCTGCGCTCCTCTCTGCTATCCACCACACGGAGACCGGCCAGCGTCTGGCGGCGGAACGAGCCTTTCTTGCCGGTCTGGATGGTTCCTGCGAAACTCCCATCGGCGGGCTCGCAGAGTTGGACGGGGGCACGATTACCCTGCGCGGCGAAATTCTGCGACCAAATGGGTCCGAGAAATTGGCGAAATCTGTTTCGGGGCCAGTTTCCGAAGGTGAAGCCCTTGGCGCTACCTTGGCAAGGGACCTCCGAGCACGGGCAGGCGAAGACTTCTTTCAGGCAGGCGAATAGCTTAGGCCATCGCTTTTGGTTCTCAAATTGATTGATCGCTGGAAGAGGCTAACTAGGTCTCGTCCACGTCGTCGATATCGACCTGACCAGACAGTCGCCGCCGGATCAAAGACCAGCTGAGGCCGATTCCCAAAACGAGGGATGTCGCGAAAATGCCGATCCACAGGTTCAGGCTGGGATTGTCGAGTGTCAGCACACCCCAGTCGATCAGCACCCAGATCAATGCGCCGACAATGGCGGCTACCAAAACCATCCCGAACACACCGATCGAACGGAGGGTGGCCCGTAGGTAAACGATGTAGCCGACCAAAAGGATCAGGCCCAACAAGATCACGATCGGCAGGTTTTCCGAGTAATTCTGGCGTGCCCAAGCCACGTAATTCAGACTGGTGGGGTTGTAGGTCAGCGTCAAAAGAACAAAGGCAAAGGCCCAACGAAAGAGGATCTGGGTCATCGAAAACTCCACTAATTGGCAATTTGGTGCCGGATCGCAGGGCGACTGTCCAGCCTGAACTGAATTTTCCGGTTTGCGCGCGGCGTCAGGATCGCTATACCGGCCCGGGTTTTCCAGGAATTCAAGGATCAGACATGGCCAATGTTGTTGTCGTCGGGGCCCAGTGGGGCGACGAGGGAAAAGGCAAGATCGTAGACTGGCTCTCGGAGCGTGCAGATATCATCGCGCGGTTCCAGGGCGGTCATAACGCGGGGCACACTCTGGTCATCGACGGTAAGGTTTACAAGCTGCACGCGCTGCCGTCTGGCGTTGTGCGTGGTGGCAAGCTGTCGGTCATTGGCAACGGCGTGGTTCTGGACCCGTGGAACCTGCTGAAAGAGATCGCCACCGTCAC
>CAYFXM010000062.1:0-13245 GCA_964346965.1 uncultured Actibacterium sp.
TCCACTTGGTGTCGAACACCTCGCGCGCCATGTGGGCGGTGGTGACGGCCTCTTTCACCGTGTGGCAACCGGCGGTGTTGGGCAGGATCAGCGTGCCGAGGTCCTTGATGATCTGCCAGAAGGCCTGACCTTCTCCCCCACTGCCCTCGCGCCGCAAGGACACGGTGGCGACGGCGGCTTTGGACTCCGCAAACGCCTCGGCCATGATCGCGGGAGAGGGGTAAAGCGCGGTGCCCAGCATCAGCGGGTTGGGCAGTTTGGTGCCGTAGAACTCCATCTTATCCGCCTTGCATTGGGGCGACGATTTCCAGCCGGTCGCCTTGGGCCAACTGGGTGATGGGCCGCACCGGCGCGGGCACGAAGTTCTCGTTGAGGGCGGTGGCGACTTTTGCCTCGCCGTAGCCCAGTTCGGTCAGGGCTTCGGCCACATTGGTGGCACTTAGGTCGTGGGTTGTGCCGTTAACGGTGATCTGCATCGAAGAACTCCGGGGTTGCGCCGGTCAGGACGTGTTCGGCCACTTGCGCGGCGAGGGCAGGGGCCAGAAGGAAGCCGTGGCGGTAGAGGCCATTGGCATAGACAGTGTCGCCCTGCCGCCGGATGCGGGGCAGGTTGTCGGCGAAGGCCGGGCGGGCGTCGACGCCGATTTCAAGGATTTCGGCCTCGCCAAAGGCGGGGTGCAGAGCATAAGCGGCGGAAAGCATTTCCAGCATTGAGCGGGCCGTGATGCGGGTGCGCTGAGAGCTTTCGATCATCGTCGCGCCAAGCATGTAGATGCCGTCGCCACGCGGAACGATATACAGCGGGATGCGCGGGTGCAGAAGGCGGACAGGACGCGAGAGGGTCACGTCGGGACACGAAATGATCAGCATCTCGCCTTTCACCCCGCGCAGATCCGGGATCGCATCGCGGGCGGCGAGGCCCCGGCAGTCGATCCGTGTCCCAGCGTCTTCGGCCTCGGCCTGAATGGTGACGCCTCTGGCGCTAAGGTTGTCCCGCAGGGTCGTCAGCGCGTCGCGCGGCGCAAGATGGGCTTCGTCCTTGAAAAACAGGCCATTGCGGAATCGGCCCGCAAGATCGGGCTCCAGCTCTCCGATCTGATCGCCATTTACTTCGTCAAAGCCAGAGGTCCGGCGGGCAAAGCGGCGCAGGTCTGATTGGTCGCGATCCAGCGCGACGACTAACGACCCGTTGCGGGTCACACCGCCTGCGTTCTTGTCCCACCATTCGACGGCTTCAAGGCCGTGACGCAGCACGGGTTCCTCGGCGCTTTCACGCTCGCAATAGGGGGCCAGCATGCCGCCGGCCCACCAGCTGCAGGCGTGTTCGCCAGGGCTGGGTTCGCGGTCAATCAGACGCACGTTAGCTCCACGTGCCACCAGTTCGGTGGCGACAGCAAGGCCCGCGACGCCTGCGCCGATGATCTGGATGTCAGCCATGGTCGCTCCAAACTGCGTGGAAATGGTGTACCGGCCCGTGGCCGTGGCCTATGGACAAATCGTCCGCGGCCAGGATTGCCCGGTGTAGATAGCCGTGGGCCTGTTCCACCGATAGGGCCAGATCCAAACCTTTGGCCAGTCCAGCCGCAATAGACGAGGATAAGGTGCACCCCGTGCCATGGGTATTGCGGGTTGTGATCCGGGGCGCGGTGAAGCTGTGGGTACCGGTTTCGGTGACGAGCAAATCTTCACAGACCGCGCCATCCGCGTGGCCGCCCTTCATCAGAACCGCCGCGGCGCCAAGCGCGCGCAGGGCGGTGCCCTGTTCGGCCATTTCCTCGACTGTCTTGGCGTCTGTCGTGTTCAGAAGCCGCGCGGCCTCTGGCAGATTCGGGGTCAGCAGTGTGGCGCGGGGGATCAAGTGTTCGATCAAGGCCGATACCGCATCGTCCTGCAACAGGGCATCGCCCGATTTGGCGATCATCACCGGATCAAGCACGATGGGACCGGCGAAGTCTTTCAACCCTTCGGCCACGGTCTCGATGATTTCAGGGGTCGCCAGCATGCCGATCTTGATGGCATCGACGTCAAGGTCCGACAGCACCGCGTCGATCTGCGCAGAGATCACATCCAGCGGTACGCCATGCACAGCCGTTACGGCCTGTGTGTTTTGTGCGGTGATCGCGGTGATCACGCTAGCACCATAGGCCCCAAGCGCCGACATCGCCTTCAGGTCGGCTTGAATCCCGGCGCCGCCTCCACTGTCAGAGCCTGCGATGGTCAAGGCAATTGCCGTCATGTGTCATGCCCTTTGCTTGGCAGCACGGGCGGACGGAATGCGGGCCTTAGGTGTCTGAGGTCCGTTCCCTACGCCGGTACTGACCGGATCAGGTTCGATGGGTTCGCTTTCGCATCTCAGCCCGGAACAGGCACCCCAACGGAATTGAGACCCTGATAACCATTTTTAAATACAGGCGCAAGCAAACGGCCTTTCCCGCGCCCCAATCCCCCGTTAAGGTCCGCGCTGTGGCAAAGAAGGCAAAGAAAACCTCGCGCAGGAAGGCGAAGAAAAAGACGCAACGTCCGATACTTGGGCGGGTGCGGCTTTGGACTGTGAGGGGAGTGCTTGGGGTGTCGGTCCTTATTGTCGCTCTGGTCGGTCTGCTGGGTTTTGTGAACCCGCCGACGACCCATACGATCTGGACCGAATCGCGTTACCTTGGCGGAGTGAAGCGAGAATGGGTGCCGATCGAAGAGATCGCTCCTTCCGCAGTGCGAGCTGTCGTAGCGGCAGAGGACGCCAATTTTTGCACCCATTGGGGGTTCGACATGGCCGCTATCCGTACCGCATTGGAAGACGGCGCGAACCGGGGTGCATCGACCATTACCCAGCAGACGGTGAAGAATGTGTTCCTGTGGCAGGGGCGAAGCTGGCCTCGTAAGGCAATCGAGGCGGTGTTGACGCCGCTGGTCGAGGCGATGTGGTCCAAGCACCGGATCATCGAGGTCTATCTGAACGTGGCCGAATTCGGCGAGGGTGTCTTTGGTATCGAGGCTGCTTCGCAGCACTATTTTGGCGTCTCGGCGGCGAAGTTGACACCAAGACAAGGGGCGTCTTTGGCGGTGATCCTCCCCAATCCGAAGCAGCGCAACGCGGCCAAGCTGAAGGGGTGGATGGCCAAGCGGGCGACGCAGCTTGTGGACGGGGCGGCGACGATCCGCGCCGATGGACGATCGGCCTGTTTCGACAGTTGAATCTCAACCCCGCAGGCGGCTATGCAGGGACAGACCGATTTTCAGGACCTGATTGATATGAACCGCCTCTACCATGTTCCCCTGTCCCCCTATTGCCGCAAAGTGCGCCTTGTACTGGCGGAAAAGAAGGTCGAGGTCGAACTGGTCGAGGAACGGTATTGGGAGCAGGATCCAGATTTCCTGCGCCGCAACCCGGCGGGCAAGGTACCGGTCCTGCGGATGAACGGGCGGACCTTCTGTGAAAGTCAGGCGATCTGTGAATATCTGGAAGAAACCTTCCCCACTCCCGCCCTGATGCCGTCGTCTCCCGAGGAGCGGGCCGAAGTGCGGCGGCTGGTATACTGGTTTGACGACAAGTTCCATTCCGAGGTGACGTCGAAGCTGCTCTATGAGCGGGTGAACAAGAAAATCACCGGTGAGGGTTATCCCGACAGCCGCAACGTCAAGGCAGGCGCGACGCGGATCAAGTATCACCTCGACTACATGAGCTGGCTGCTGGATCAGCGTCGCTGGCTGGCGGGCGACGTGATGACCATGGCCGATTTCGCAGCCGCGGCACATCTGTCGGCGCTGGATTATATCAGCGACGTGGATTGGCACCGGTCGGAAAACGTTCGCGACTGGTACGCCAAGATCAAGTCGCGTCCAGCCTTCCGGACACTGTTGGCGGATCAGGTATCGGGCTTTCCGCAACCTGCCCATTACGCGGACCTGGATTTTTGACCGAGGCGCTTAAGGCGCAGCTACAGGCCTTCGCCCTAGAGGCGGGGTTTTCCAAGATGGGCGTATGCCGTCCCGACGCTGTTCCAAAGATCGCCGACCGGTTGGCGGCTTTCGTCGAGGCGGGGCACCACGGGCAAATGGGCTGGATGGCCGATCGCATGCACTGGCGTGGGGCGCCGGATGCGCTTTGGCCCGAGGCGAAGTCGGTGGTGATGCTGGCGGAAACCTATACACCTGAGCACGATCCGTTGGAGTTGATAGAACGGCGAGAGACCGCAACGATTTCTTGCTATGCCCTGAATCGCGACTACCACGACGTCGTGAAAAAACGACTGAAGAAAGTTGGCCGATGGCTGTTGGAGCAGGCCCCGGGCGAGGAGATCAAGGTTTTCGTGGATACCGCCCCGGTGATGGAGAAACCCTTGGGCCAAGCCGCCGGGCTGGGTTGGCAGGGCAAGCACACCAATCTTCTGGGCCGAGAACTGGGCAGTTGGTTCTTTCTCGGCGCGATCTTCACCACACTCGCGCTGCCGCCAGATAAGCCCGAGGAAGAGCGCTGTGGATCGTGTCGGGCCTGCCTTGATATCTGCCCGACAGATGCTTTTCCCGCACCTTTTCAATTGGATGCTCGGCGCTGCATTTCCTATCTGACGATCGAGCACCACGGGCCAGTCGAGGATGAGCTTCGGCCCTTGATGGGCAACCGTATCTATGGGTGTGACGACTGTCTGGCCGTTTGTCCGTGGAACAAGTTTGCGCAGGACGCGCGCGAGGCGAAATACCACGCCCGCCCGGAACTGATCTCCCCCGATCTGGCCGAACTGGCGCGGTTGGACGACAAGGGATTCCGGGCGCTGTTTTCAGGGTCTCCGATCAAGCGGATCGGGCGGGACCGCTTCGTCCGCAATGTGCTTTATGCCATTGGGAACTCGGCCAGCGCCCGGTTGCGGCCTGTGGCGCAGCAACTCTGTGACGACCCCGACCCGACCGTGGCCGAAGCCGCACGCTGGGCAGTCGCCCGGTTGAAACCCGGCGGTTAAAGTCACGGAAACGTTCATCAGGGCAGGTTCTCTTTCGACGGCTGGCAGCCTATCTTTCGGAAAGGGAGTATGCCGATGATGCGATTGACAGTTCCGTTTCTATGTCTGGGCTTGGCATGCGCAGCGCAGGCCGAACCGGTGCATCAAGGTGCACCAAATGTCCCCGAATTCCGCCCCGCGTTCGCAGGCCAGACACGCGTCGATGAACAGATTTCTGGAATTGTCCCCCAGATCGAAGTTTTCGCGGATGGGCTGGAGCGCCCGTGGGGGATCACGCCTTTGCCGGAGGGTGGCTATCTGGTGACAGAACGTCCCGGGCGGTTGCGGTTTGTCTCGGCCATTGGCGAGGTCTCGGCTCCGTTGGCGGGCGTGCCGGATGTGCTATTCGACGGACAAGGTGGGCTGCTCGACGTGACGCTCGGGCCAGATTTTACACGGGACCGGATAGTCTATCTGACCTACTCCAAATCGCTTGGTGGGTTGCGTCGGAAAAATGCGACCGCAGTGGCGCGTGGGGTGCTTTCCGATGATTTGACAGCGCTTCACGACGTAGAGGACATCTTCGTGCAGTCCCCGCCCAGCACAAACCCCGCGCACTATGGGTCACGCATCCTGTTCGATGCACACGGGTTGGCCTTTGTCACTTTGGGTGAGCATTCCTCGCGCCGCGAGCGGGTGCTCGCGCAGGATCTGGGTACAACTTATGGCAAGGTGATCAGGATCGCGCCGGATGGATCGGTGCCGGACGACAATCCCTTTGTTGCTTCTGACGCATTGCCCGAGATCTGGTCCTATGGCCATCGCAACCCGCAGGGCGCAGCACTGCATCCCGTGGACGGGGCGCTATGGACGATCGAACACGGTCCAGCGGGCGGGGATGAATTGAACCGGCCGGAACCGGGGGCGAACTATGGCTGGCCGGTGATATCCTATGGTGAGAATTACAGCGGTACTCCTATCGGACGCGGGATCACACAGGCAGAGGACATGGCGCAGCCGGTCTATTACTGGGACCCTGTGATCGCGCCGTCGGGGATGAGCTTTTACACCGGCAAGATGTTCCCGGAATGGCAGAATGACTTGTTGATCGGGTCGCTGAACCCCGGCGGTCTGGTGCGGCTGCGGATTGAGCGCGGCCGGGTGACGGGTGAAGAGCGGTTTTTTGTCGGCGAGGCCCGGTTCCGGGATGTCGAGATCGCACCGGACGGGTCCGTTCTTGTCCTATTGGATCAAGGGGAAATCTGGCGGCTAACCCGCTAGGGAGTGCGAAAGGTCAGCCCTGCCCAAAGGGTTTCCCAGACCGGCCCTTCTGCAGGAGACTCTGCGCCGGTATCACGCAGAACAACCGCATCCAGAAGGTAGCTGTGGCCCGGTTTGACCGGAATCATGACCTTGCCCTGCGGGTCGGTGCGAAGGGTGAAAACCTCTATGTCTTCCCCAGCCTTTTCAAACACCTCTACCTGCGCATCTGCGCGGGGTTCGCCAAGGTAGAGGACCTGAACAGGTACTCCTCGCGAGATGTCATCGGTATAGGGATTGGTTAGTGCAATGATCTCGGTCTCCAGACCAAACTGTCGGTCGGACCCTTTCCCATCACCGAAAGGGACGAGCGATTTCACATGGCGCGTGTAAATGTCGGTAAAACCCGTCTCGGGCAGTCCGCGGTCCCGGTGGTCTTGCAAGGCGGTTGGAAAATCTTTGTGCGCCACGAATTTTTCAAAACGTGCCCATTCGCGATAGGTCAGGCGGGACGGAGTTGTTTCGACAACAATGATTCCCAAACCGTTCTGCGCGCTTTGCGTGTGAATCGCCGGACGGTCCCCCAGACGCGAGGTGATGGGCAGGCTGGTTTCGCCAAGCAGAATCTCTGCGCGGGCAATCCTGTCGGGAAACCACGACATGGGCGCCCCCTCGAAGGTCTCGCCGATAAATATGTGGGCCGACAAAGGCTGCCCCTTGCGAAGTGTGAAATCTTCCGGCTCAATCCAAAGTTCATGCCCCTGCGCCGGGGCGGCAGTAAACACGGCAAGCAACAGAAGCAGGTGCAGAATGCGGGTCATCAGGGAAGCCTTTCGCCTTTGCCAGAGGATGGCTTGGCTCGTGGTGCTGTCAAGCGTGAGTTTGGTGGCCGGGGACGCGCAGGCACATGAGGTACGGCCTGCAGTTGCGGATGTCGAAATCAGCGGCAATCAATTGAAGATGCAGGTGGAACTGGCGATTGAGCCGCTGTTGGCGGGGATGAACCTAGCCGGTCTGACCAACACAAATGATTCACCGCTGTCCGGTCTCTATGACCAATACCGGAAACAGGATGGGGCCTTATTGGACAAGGCTTTTCGAGCGTTTTGGCCAACCCTCCGCCCGAAGCTGATATTCGAGATCGACGGCGAGCGGGCCTTGGCCGAGATTGACGAATTGCACATCCCGCCTGTGGGGAACCCCGAGCTACCGCGTGATAGTACACTGATCCTATCTGTTGAATTGCCCACAGGTCCAGAGCCTGTGCGGGTTGGTTGGGCGGCGGAACTCGGGCCGCTGATCCTGCGCCAGTCCGGGGAGGGTGATGAGCTTTATAGCGGCTACCTGACCGGCGGGGAGCTCAGCGACCCCTTGCCACGGAGTGGTGTGGCGGACATCGGGGCGGTTGAGCATTTTGGACGCTACGTCGTGCTGGGGTTCGAGCATATCCTGCCCAAGGGGCTGGATCATATCCTGTTCGTACTGGGGCTGTTCTTCTTCTCGCTGCGGATGCGACCTCTGCTCGTGCAGGTCACGGCCTTCACCGTGGCGCATACAGTGACACTCGCGCTCGCCGCACTTGGTGTGGTGAGTGTCTCGCCGGCGATTGTCGAACCGATGATTGCCGCCTCGATCACCTATGTCGCGATTGAGAACATCCTGCGGCCCAAGCTGGGCTGGTGGCGTACGGCAGTGGTTTTTGGCTTTGGCCTGCTGCACGGCTTGGGCTTTGCCAGCGTTCTAGGAGAGATCGGGCTGGACCCCGCGCGGTTCATTTCGGGCTTGATCGCCTTTAATATCGGGGTGGAAATCGGTCAGTTGACTGTCATTGCGCTGGCGTTTCTGGCCGTGGGACTGTGGTTCGGGTCGCGCGATTGGTACCGCCCATTCATTGCAATTCCGGTTTCCTGTGTGATCGCCGTTGTCGGTGCATGGTGGATGGTGGAGCGCACCTTGATTTAGCGCATTTTGGGCATTTTCAGTTTCGTGTTAGGCTGCCATTCCACCCTGAATAGAGGAGGACAGGATGGCACGCCATATTCTGGACAATGCAGACCACGGCAATTCGGAAAACCGCGCGGAACAATTTGCCCGGATCGAACGCGATCAGGCACCGCGCCCACAGACCAAGGCCCTTCAACAGCGCGCGAAAGAGCGCGACGATGGGGCCCGCGCCAAGGCCTACACCAAGATCGAGCGCGACGAGGACTAGGCCCGCGCGACGGTTAAAAATGTGACTTCAGCGCCTGCCGATCCGGCAGGTCAAGGTGCGGCGTGGCCCCGAACTGGGTCAGAAACAGATCATCGCCGCGCAGTTCGAACTTGTGGATCGAGCTGTTCTGGACCGTCAGGAACATCTTCGATTTTGCCTCGATCTCCAGCCGCAGGGCGATGGCGACGAGCGTGGCAATAACGCCCGTTGATGTGACCAGAACCGCCGGGCCTTTGGCAGCTGCGTCGTGCAAGGCAGCCAGAATGCGGCTGCGAAATGCCTCGAAACTCTCCAGACCTTCGTGCACCCCATCATCCCGCCAGACGGTCAGAACCTGCGGGATCTGGGCCGCGAAACTTTCCGGGCTGTCGGGAAAAGCGACGCCGTGGCTGGCATGGACCGCATGGGACAGGCCGAAATAGTCCAATTCGTTCAGACGTGGGTCGGTCGAGTGGGGTTTGCGGTCGAGGTTCAGTTCCTCTGCCGTTTGGATTTGACGGCGCATCGCACCGGAAATCACCCGATCGAAACTGCCGGTGTCGCGCAGGTATTCGCCGAGAAGCCGCGCCTGTTGGCGGCCAAGATCAGACAAGTTGTCGTAACTGGCTTCATCCTTGGCAAGGCTGTTGGCCTGCCCATGGCGGATCAGGGTGAGTTCCGTCATCAGAGTCCTTTCAAAGACCCCAGAGACACCGTTTTGAGGGTCGGGACAAGCCCTTTGTCAACTCCAGCGAACCTCGCCCAGAAAGATATAGCCTGCCCCGTAGATCGTTTTGATGAGGCGCGGGTTCTTGGGGTCCTCGTCCAGTTTGGTGCGCAGACGCGAGATACGAACGTCCATCGCGCGGTCAAAGCTTTCACCCGCCGCGCCACCGAGTTCTTCCTGCATCTGCGCGCGGGAAATCAGGCGGCGGGGGCGGTTCAGGAACAGGCGCAGGACCTCACCCTCGGCATGAGAAATCGTGCGTTCCTCTCCGTCGGGGCCGATCAGGACATAGCGGTCGAATTGCGCGGTCCATCCCTCGAAACGCGCTGTGGAACCAGTGCTTGCGCCGTCATCCCGGTCGCGGCGTAGGCGTGCGCGGACGCGGGCGACGACCTCGGTTGGATCGAAGGGTTTGATGATGTAGTCATCCGCCCCGAGTTCCAGCCCGGTGACCCGGTCCTGTACTTGTGCGCGGCCCGAGATGATGATGATCGCGGCGCCCGATTCCAGTGCCAGTCGATGAACCAGCGCCAGCCCGTCTTTGTCGGGCAGGCCAAGGTCCACGAGGCAGACATCCGGCGCGCCACGGGCCAGCGCGGCCTCGAATTCCGTGGCGCGGGCATAGGTCGACGTGCGGAAGCCGGCGTCCGTCAGGGCTTCGGACAGCATGTGACGGATCTGGGGTTCGTCATCAAGAATGGCGACATGGGGCTGTGTCATTGGGCGGCTCCTTCGCGCAGAGCGTCAGCCAGTTTCTGGGCCGAGAAGGGTTTCGGAAACAGCGGGAAAGCGTCTTCAGCCTTGGTCCGGCGCGGGTCACTTGCGGGCAGCGAGGTCATCAGGCACATCTTCGCGGTCACACCCCGCTGGCGCAAGCTGGTCAAAAGGTCGAGGCCGGTGCGTTCTCCGGCGAGAATCATGTCGGACAGGATCAGGGATACACCGGGAAGATCTGCCAGCGCTTCGGCCTCTTCCGCCGAGGCCGCTTCGATCACGGTGTGACCGTCGGCGATCAGGTCTTCGCGGACGGCTTCGCGCAGAGGATCGGAATCTTCGACCAGAAGGACCATGGCAGGTTCAGCTCGTTCAGAAGCGCGCAATGGGAAACGCAGGGTTACGCGGGCGCCTTGGTCCGTGTTGTCCAGCGTGACCTGCCCCCCGGCGACCTTGGTTGCGTCATAGACCATGGTCAGGCCAAGGCCGCTGCCCTCTTCGCCTTTGGTGGTGAAGAAGGGATTGGTAGCCTGATCCAGCGCGTTTTCACTGAAACCGGGGCCGGTGTCTCTGACGGATATTTCGACCCATGTATCGCCAACAAGCTGGGCCGAAACGGTGATACGGCCGACTTTGTGGCCGATGGCGTCGCGTGCGTTGAGAATCAGGTTCAACAGCGAATCCTGCAAGCTGCCTGCATCGAGCATCAGCGGAGCGGGAAGGTCCTCGCAGACCTGATGCAGGGTAATGTCATCCCCTAGCGACGGGCGGGCCATGGTGCAGATCTCGCGCAGAAAGCCGGGGAGCATGACAGGTTCCAGCTTCATGGGACGCAGGTCGGACATGGTGGCGATCCGGTCCAGAAGTGTACCGCCCCGGCGCGCGGCGGCCTTGGTCGCGGCAATAAGGTCGATGGCGTCCTCTTGGGGCGCGAGCCGTTCGAGTTGGCTTTGCAGCCCGAGGATGATCGTCAACAGATTGGCAAAGTCGTGGGCCAGACCGCTGGTGAGCTGCGCTGCCAGTTCTCGCCGGTGGGTTTGGACAAGGGCCGCACGGGCCTGCGCCTCTTCGGTCATGTCGGTGGAAAGGATGTAGACGCCATTTGGCGTGCCATCCGGGGCTTCGTCCGTCGTCATGGCGACACGGATGCGGCGGCCTGATTCTTCGTGGTTGAACTCGCAGACACCGGGTGCGCCGTCCATGGCGGCCTCGAAGGTTTCGCGGATTTTCCCCCAAGCCTCGTCGCCCAGAACATCCGAGATATGGCGACCGATAATCTCTTTCCCACGACCGGGCAGGATCGAGGGCAACTGTCTGTTTGAAAAGGTGTAATGTCCATCCATCGAGACATGGGCAATATGGGCGGGCATCATCCGGGTGACGGTGCGCGTACGGGCCTCTGTCTCGATCAACTCGCGTTTGGCTTCGGACAGGGCAGCGTTGGTCGCAGCGAGAGCCCGGTTGGTTTGGCCGAGCTGCTCTGTGTGCTCCAGAACCTGATCGGAGAGTTCCTCAGAGCGCAGGCGCAGAAGTTGCTCCTGCCGTCGGATGTCGGTGATGTCGGTATAGACAGTCACCCATCCGCCTTGCGGCAGAGGGCAGCCCTCGATGCTGATAACACGGCCGTTGGCGCGGGTGCGCTCGACATAATGTGGCTCGAACGCCAGTGCCTGATCGACACGGGCCTGTACAAACGCGTCGGGGTTGTCGACCTCTCCATATTCGCCGCGGTCGACCAGGAATCGGATCGTTTCGTCGAACTCGGCTCCGGGTGTCTGCAGATGTTTGGGCAGGTTGAACATCTCGCTGAAACGGCGATTGCAAACGGCGAGTTTCAAGTCGGCATCGTAAATCGACAGGGCCTGCTGAATCAGGTTCAGGCCCGCCTCTGTCATACGGGTACGATCTGCCTGCGACTGCGGCATTTTGAGTCCTCCCTCTTTAGGGCTAGCACCGGAATTGCAGGCGGAAAAGGGGGGAATTTGACAAAAAACCCTTTAATTTCGGTGCTGTAAGATTTCGTTAGATTCCGGAAAAACTCAGGAAAAGTTTGACGATCAGTTTGTTTGTGAACCTAATGCAGGAGCCAGAGTCGTGCTTAGAACGCGGCACGGTGGGGCCACTCAATTGGCCGATGGGAGGAAAATTTGACTGCTGTGAACACGTCTTCGGGCGATCTACAGTCTGTGCCTGCGCTTTTGAAGCGCAACGTCGCGCTTTATGGCGGCAAGACTGCTTACCGGGAAAAAGAATTTGGCATCTGGCAAAGCTGGACCTGGGCCGAAGCTGCGGATGAGATTCGCGCGCTGGCCTTGGGTATGCTGGTGCTGGGGCTGGAACGAGGCGACCATGTTGCCGTCATCGGGCGCAACCGCCCAGCCCACTATTGGGCAATGGTTGCGGCACAGATGTGCGGGGCCGTTCCGGTGCCGCTCTATCAGGACGCCGTTGCCGATGAGATGGCCTATGTGCTGGAGCACTGCGGCGCCCGCTTCGTTGTCTGCGGCGATCAGGAACAGGTCGATAAGGTCATTGATGTTCAGGACAACGTTCAGGGCATCGAGCACGTCATCTACAACGACAAACGTGGCCTTCGGAAATACGACCACAGCCACCTGAACTGGCTTAAGGACGTAGAGGAAGAGGGCCGTGCTGCCGAAGTGCGTTTGGGTGAAGAGCTGGACAAGCGCATCGCCGAGTTGGACTATGACAGCACCTGTGTGATGCTCTACACCTCGGGTACCACGGGCAAGCCCAAGGGCGTGGTGATGTCCAACCGGAACATCATCGAGACCTCGAAGAATTCCGCCGAATTCGACGGGCTGCGTCAAAGCGACGAGGTTCTCGCCTATCTGCCGATGGCATGGGTTGGCGACTTCATCTTCTCGATCGGTCAGGCTTATTGGTGCGGTTTCTGCGTTAACTGCCCGGAAAGCGCGGGCACCATGATGACCGACCTACGTGAGATCGGCCCGTCCTATTTCTTCGCTCCCCCGCGGGTTTTCGAAGGTCAGTTGACCAACGTGATGATCCGCATGGAGGACGCCGGCAAGTTCAAGAAGAAGCTGTTCGACAAGTATATGGCGCACGCCAAGAAAGTAGGTCCGGCCATACTGGATGGAAAGCCCGTCAGCGGTGCGGACAAGTTCAAATACTGGCTGGGCGATCTGTTCGTCTATGGCCCGCTGAAGAACACGCTTGGTTTCAGCAATGTACGCGTGGGCTATACCGCGGGCGAGGCGATCGGGCCGGAGATTTTCGAATTCTACCGGTCGCTTGGCATAAATCTGAAGCAGCTCGATCCGCTCCGCTGTGCCGAAGCTGCGGACGTCGGATCTTGCCGGTGGAACGGGAGGCCGGCGGGGCCGGAGCGAGACGGCCATCGGGAGGGGAGCGTTCTCCGTCGGGCGGTGCGCTGT
>CAYFXM010000063.1:0-13164 GCA_964346965.1 uncultured Actibacterium sp.
GCGTTCGCGCCACGGGACCAGCCCGTCTTCGGTAGCGTCATAGGCTTGCGCGCCGGTCAGGATGTCGTCGACATGATCCAGCGTCAGGTGGCCGTAGACATAGGTCCACTTTTCGTCACCTCCGGACAGCACCATCGAGCAGCCGTTGTCGCAGGCGGACAGGCATTCGACGGGGCGGATGGTCAGGCCCTCGGGCAGATCGGCGGCGAGTGCGTCATAGAGTTTCCGACCGGGGCGGGTGCCATCGGCTTCGACGGGGCGTCCGGCACGGCAGGTGGTGCAGACGGTCAATACGGTTCCGGCCATCAAAGCCTCTTTGTCTTTGGACGAAGGGGTTGCCAGCGCGGACCATCGGACCTGTCACCGACGCGAAACACCCCGTTCGCCCGTTGCGGATCGGTGCTGGCAGGTCTCCCGGCTTGCAAGGCGGCGTCGGGCCCGGGCCCCGGCCTTCCCGACATGCTGTCAGTGGCGTGGAACCCATCCTTGGTCACGGTCGCGGGGGCGGCTGCGCTTGGGCCAAAAGCCTATCGCATTCCCTCTTCGCCTGTCATAGACAGGAACCAGCGATGCCTCACCTGAGGTATGAAGCCCCTGCTTGTCAAGCCAAGGATGCGCCATGAGTGATGACCAGAACCCGGATGAAGCCCGCCACGCCATGAAGATGGCCAAGAAGAAGGCCGCGCGGGATAAGATCATGGCGACCAAAGAGGGCGAGAAGGGTCTGATCATTGTTCATACGGGTCCGGGGAAGGGGAAATCCTCGTCCGGGTTCGGGATGATTCTGCGCTGTATTGCCCATGAAATGCCCTGCGCCGTGGTGCAATTCATCAAAGGCGCGTGGGACACTGGCGAGCGCACCTTGATCGAGGCCAACTTCGGCGAGCTGTGCCAGTTCTACGCCATGGGCGAGGGGTTCACCTGGGAGACACAGGACAAGGCGCGCGACATTGCTGCCGCGAAAAAGGGCTGGGAGAAGGCCAAAGACCTGATCCGCGACGAGCGCAACAAGATGGTTCTGCTGGACGAGATCAATATCGCGCTGCGCTATGACAACCTCAACATCAATGAGGTCGTGGACTTCCTTGTCGAAGAAAAACCCGCGATGACCCACGTGGTCTTGACGGGGCGCAATGCAAAGGAAGAGCTGATCGAGATCGCTGATCTGGTCACCGAGATGACGCTGGTCAAACACCCGTTCCGCTCTGGGATCAAAGGCCAGAAGGGTGTGGAGTTCTGATGGCCAAGAAACGTCTTCTCACCGAGTTCGGCATGGGCACCAGCCTGCGCCGACAGGATTATACCGAAGCGGCAGTGCGTGGGTTGCGCGATGCGCTGTGGCACAATTCGATCAATTTGGCAGAGTTATTTGGCCGCCCCAAAAACGACATGCTGATCGACGTGGAAGTTGGCGTGCAGAAACCCGATGAAATCGATGAAGATGCGTTGATGGCGGTGTTCCCCTACGGCCAGCCCACGGTGCGCGTTGTCAAGGGAGGTCTGGATGTGCCGCGCCCTGACGGGAACCCGACGGTGATTGCAAATATCGCGATCTCTGTGTCCTTCGAGATGGAGGACGAGGCGTGAGCGATCAGCGGTTCATCATCGAAATGGGCATGGGCAATGATCAATACGGTCAGGACTACACCAAGGCCGCAGCTCGCGCGATCGAGGATGCGATCCGGCACAGCTCTATCCCCATGTTTAACGCGTTGGACATCCCGCATACGGAGATGCGGGTAAAGGTCACTGTCGGCACCCAGCAACCAGACCTTGTCAACTGCAAGGCCCTGGCCGCGCAGTTACCGCGTGGGCGGGTTGAGGTTATCGCAACCCACGGAGGGCTGAACGTCACCAATCCCGACGACGGCAATGAGATCGTGATCGCCACAGCTGCGGTCGAGGCCTTCCTGCCGTTTCAAGGATAAGTCATGTCCAGGGCCCTGATGATCCAAGGCGCGGGTTCCAACGTGGGCAAGTCGCTATTGGTGGCCGGGCTTTGCCGTGCGGCACAGCGGCGGGGGATTAAGGTAGCTCCATTTAAGCCGCAGAACATGTCAAACAATGCGGCTGTGACCGCCGATGGCGGAGAGATCGGGCGGGCGCAGGCGCTGCAAGCTTTGGCCTGCGGTGCAGAGCCGATCACCGATATGAATCCGGTTCTTCTGAAGCCAGAGACAGACACAGGGTCGCAGGTGATTGTACAGGGCAAACGCCTGACAACAGTTCGCGCCCGCGATTATGCCAAGCTGAAGCCGCGGTTGCTGGAGGCGGTTCTCGACAGCTTTTACCGTCTCAAGGGGCAGAACGACCTAGTCATCGTTGAAGGTGCCGGAAGCCCTGCCGAGGTCAATCTGCGTCAAGGCGATATTGCTAACATGGGATTTGCGCAGGCGGCCAATGTACCCGTAATTCTGGCAGGCGATATCGACAGGGGTGGGGTGATTGCCCAGATGGCCGGAACGCAGGCGGTTCTGGATCCGCAAGATGAAGCGCTGATCGCCGGGTTCCTGATCAACAAGTTCCGCGGTGATCCGAGCCTTTTCGATAATGGCTATGCGATGATCGAAGCCCGCACCGGTTGGCGCGGATACGGTGTGCTCCCCTTTTTTCCTGAAGCCGACAAACTTCCAGCGGAAGACGCGCTGGATTTGGCTGGCAATACAAACGGCGAAGGGCTGCATATCGTATGCCTTGTCTTCTCCCGTATCGCGAATTTCGACGACCTTGATCCGCTGGCCCAAGAGCCGGGGGTGCGTCTGACCTTATTGAAAGGCGGAGACCCTATTCCCGGAGACGCCGATCTTGTTATCTTGCCCGGCAGCAAATCGACACGTGGGGATCTTGGCTATCTTCGTGAACAAGGTTGGGACATTGATTTGGCCGCCCATGTTCGGCGTGGCGGATCGGTGCTGGGAATTTGTGGTGGCTACCAAATGCTTGGGAAGCTGATCCGAGATTCCGAGGGGATCGAGGGTGCCTCCGGCGAAGAACCGGGGCTGGGCCTTCTGGATGTGGTCACAACGATGTCCGCCGACAAGCGCTTGACCCGTGCCACCGCAACGCATGTCGCTAGCGGTGCTGAAATCTCGGGTTACGAAATTCACATCGGTCGAACAGACGGCCCTGATCGCGCACGCCCCTTCGCTCATGTCGGCGATACACCTGAAGGCGCTTCCTCCGCCAATGGCAAAGTCATTGGCAGCTATCTGCACGGTATGTTCGTCGACGATGCATTCCGTTCAGCGTTCCTGTCGTCTCTCGGCGGGAAGGAAAGTAACCTTTCCTATGAGGTGGAGGTCGAAATGGCCCTCGATCGCCTAGCCGACCACATGGCGACGCATCTTGACATTGACGGGTTGCTTGGGGTCGCCCGCTAGCGCTGCCTTTATCGAGGCTCCCAGCCGCGTCGGACATTTTCCTGCCACCCGGCGCGGTGCAAAAGCGGCGTGTCATCTTCGAACTCCGGGTAGCCAAGGCAGAGATAGGCCGTGAATTCCCAATGGTCCGGCGCATCCAAGATCTCGGATACACGCGCCGGGTCGAGGATTGACAGCATGCCAACGCCGAGATTGTGACTGCGGGCGGTCAGCCACATGGAAAATATCGCCATTGATGTCGATTGCTGCAGTGTTTCGGGCATGGTCCGTCGGCCAAGGCGTCGGCCCTCTTCCGGGTCCGGGGCTGTGAAGACGGCAAGCTGTTCCGGGGCATTATCCAGACCTGCCAACTTCAGCTTCAAGTACTCTTCGCGCGTCGTCGCATCATAGCTGTCGGCGGCTTCGGTGTTACAGCGCAGGAACTCGGCGCGGATCGCGGCCCGGCGCTCGGGGCTTTGGACCCGCAACACGCGCCAAGGCCGGGCATTACCGACCGAGGGGGCCAGTTCCAACGCCTCTTGCAGCTTCTCCATCATACTCTCTGGCACCGGATCAGTGCGAAAATGGCGGACGTCGCGGCGCCACATCAGGATGTTTTGCAGGGTTTCAGCCTGTTCTTGCGTGAATTTCATGACAGGACCTCTTTCAGTCGCGTCCATTCCCAGTCTGGTCCGGGCAGGCCAAGACGGACAAGCCGGTCGGACCATGGGAATATGCGTGACCAAATCTGGCCGCGAGCAAGCTGGTCTTGTGCCTTTTGCGCGTTTTCGGTGTCGTAGAGGCGGAATAGTTCCGTGCCGCCGACGAGATTGAAACCAGCGGTGGCGGCTATTTGATCCAGAGCAACGGCTTCCTGTTGCAGTCGGGTAGTCGTAGCCTCAGCCCACCTCCGGTCAGCCAGTGCCGCGCGCCCGATCTCGATCGCCGGACCAGAGACGGGCCATGGGCCGAAAAGTTCTGCGAGGCGGTTAATTTTGTCCTGCGGCCCCATCACGAAGCCCAGACGCAATCCGGCGAGACCATAGAATTTGCCGAAGGACCGCAGAACGAAAAGCCCGTCGCGTCCGGCATGAGCGGCAAGGGACATCTCGGGCGTCGGATCTGCGAAGCTTTCATCGACGATCAACGTTCCAACCTTGTCGGCCAGGTGCAATAACTTGTCCGGTGAATAGTTGCGTCCGTCGGGGTTGTTCGGGTTGACCACCACCGCCAGTTCCGCACCGTTCAGGCAGTCCAGCATATCGACCTCGATCACCGACCATCCCGCACTGACCAACGAAGCGGTGTGCTCGTTATAGGTCGGGCCAAGGACGCGGGCCCGGCCCGGCATGCCAAGGGTCGGGATCATTTGGATTGCCGCCTGTGCTCCGGCCACGGGCAGGATCGGTGCGTCGGTATCATAGGCCGCGCGGGCCGCGTGGATCAGCGCCTGTTTGGAGCTGTGAGTTGGGAGTTTCTGCCAGATATCGGTGGGTAGGTCAGGCAACGGGTATGGAACTCGGTTGATACCTGTAGACAGGTCAATCCACGTTTCCGACGCGCCGCCATACTGGGCCATTGCCCAGTCTATATTCCCGCCGTGGTCGCGCAAAGCCTCTTTCCCCTTCAGACAAGCGCCCATAGCCCGATCAGGGCGGCCATGGCAAGCATGGCCCTGAGGTATAGCGACAATCCGCGCGACAGATCTTTGGGTTCCGGATCGGGGCAGGAGGCGTTGACATAGGGGTCTTTTGTCCACGCGCCATCATAGATGCGCGGGCCAGACAGGCGGATGCCTAGGGCGCCGGCCATGGCCGCCTCGGGCCAGCCAGCGTTCGGAGAGCGGTGGTGACGCGCGTCCTGCGCCATAACTCGCAGCGCTGTCACGGGGCGCTTTGATGTCACCGCGAACAGCAGGCCTGTAACTCGGGCCGGGATCAGGTTGGCCAGATCGTCAATTCGCGCGGCTGCCCAGCCAAAGGCCTCGTAACGCTCGGTTCGGTAGCCGATCATAGAGTCCAATGTATTGATCGCCTTGTAGGCAGCTATTCCCGGCAACCCGGCAACCAATCCCCAGAAAACCGGGGCGACAATGCCGTCGCAACTGTTCTCGGCCAGACTTTCGATGGCGGCACGTGCAATGCCCGGGTCGTCCAACTGCGAAGGATCTCGCCCGACGATCATGGCAACGGCCTGCCGCGCTGCATCTGTATTCCCCTCGGCCAAGGGTCGGGCAACGGCGGCCACATGATCAAACATCGAGCGGGTCGCAACCAGCGGCCAAGCGAGCAGACCAGCGGCGATCGCACGAGGCAAACCTTCTGGGAACAAACGAATAAGTGCACACGAGATTGCTATGGTCAGGGCAATGATCGCGACCGCACAGATCGCCCCGGTCAGGCGACGGGTTGTATCGGTCCAGTGAGCTCGGTTCAGTGCACGTTCGAGGATTGAAATCAGCGCGCCCAACCATGTGACCGGGTGGCCGATGCGTTGGAAAAGCGAATTGGGCCAGCCGATGGCGGCATCGACCGCCAGCGCAATGAGCATTGAAAGTGCGGTCACGTGTTGCCCCCGGCAGAGAAGGTAACGAGGCCACGCAACCCGGCCTTCAGCATGACTGGGCGGATGTCAGCGGGGAGCGTACCCGGTGCGAAAATCAGGCCGCGGGCCGATCCGGTATGAGCGATGACCATACCGAGCGCACCGGTTCTTTCCATCAAATTGGCGGTCGGGTCGTTCATTGGGCCGCGTAGGGCAAGGCATCTCTGTGCCGATTCAGAAGCGACATGCGCAAGGCGGGTTAGATCGTTTGTCTGACAGGCTTGTGTAAGCGGCTCGACCAGGTCGCCAACGTCTGGGAAGTTCTGATCCTCCGGACAGGTCCGTTGGGGCGTGCCGTAGAAGCCTCCGGCAATGACCATCCGGGGTAGGGGAGGCAGGCAGTCGATTATCTGCGCACGACGCGAGGCCCAGAGTAATTGCCCAGAGCGGTCGAACATCAGCGGGTCGGTGGCACCTTCCACCTGCAGGCATGCTTGCGCGATCTCTTGCCCGGCGGCCTCGGGCTTGAGCATTCGGGACACTGCGGTCAGAGCGGCGGTCGAGGCGCCGGCTCCGCCACCAAGGGGCATGTTGGATTGTAGGGTAAAGACGCCCCGGGCGCTCACGTCTAATGCGCGGGCCAACTGGCGCAGCTGGTCCGGTCGTACCGATTGAGGTCCAACCCCGCGCAAGGAAAGTGCGCGGGACGGAAGCCACTGCACTTGCGACTGAAACCGGGCGCAGGGAAGCGTGGTGAGAACGAGAGGTCCGTCAGGGCCAAGGCGGCCCTGAAGAAGTTCCCCGAAATGGCCGGACGCGGATGATAAAAGCCCGGTCATGTGGCGATCCAATTCACTCGGGAAACCCGGTTGCCCGCTGGCGTGATCTCGATTTGGGTCAGCGAAAGTGGGTCAACTACAAAGCCAAGGGCTGCGGGACCAAGCTCTATTGCCCAAGCTAGGGCAGCGCGAATGACGCCTGCATGGCACACGACGGTAATGTGTTCTCCGGCATGGTCGTCTGCCAGCGAAACTAGGCTCTTGGCGATCCGGGCGCGGAGATCATTGAAGCTTTCGCCTTCCGGCGGGCGGTGGGCCGCGAGATCGGCAGGAGCGAGTGCGCCGATGTCAGGAAGGTCGCGATAGGGGGTGCCTTCCCAGGTGCCGAAATCTTGCTCCCAGAACCGGGGATCAAGTCGCGGGGCGATGTCCGCCCAGATCATCCGGGCACTTTGCTGACAGCGCCGGGCTGGGGAGGCGACGAGAGGGTCAGGCGATGGCAGGAGCGTTCTCAAAGCGTTGATCTGCTCGGGCGGCCCCGGATGCGCGTCGACGTCCCGCCGTCCGGCAAGACAGCCACCATCCTGCGCAGGCGCATGGCGGATCAGAGACAGTTTTGTCGCGCTTTGGGCTGGCATTGGCCGCTGGTTTCCTCTTCCACTTCAGTCCCGTTTCTGCTTTGTCACGGGGCCATGAGCAAGACGATACTGGTCACAGGCGGGGCAAGATCCGGCAAAAGTGCGATTGCCGAGGGGCTGATCGCCGCCCTTCCGGGTGCACCCGTCTATATTGCTACGGCTGAAGTGCGGGATGATGAAATGGCGGCTCGAGTGGCGGCGCATCAGGCTCGTCGGGGGGCGGAATGGACCACTCGGCACGCGCCGCTCGACTTGTTGTCCGCGTTGCAGGAGAGTGACGGCGCCGGGCCAAGGCTGGTCGACTGCCTGACCTTGTGGCTCTCCAATCTGATGCTGGCCGACATGGACTGGCAATCGGCGGGAAAGGCGTTGGCGGGCGCATTGGCCGAACAATCGTCGCCAGTGGTGCTGGTTACCAACGAAGTTGGCGCCGGTATTGTCCCCGAGAATGCATTGGCACGCGCGTTTCGTGATGCGGCGGGCCTGATGAACCAATGGATCGCGGCCGAAGCAGACGAGGTGTACCTTGCTGTGTCCGGCCTGCCCTTGAAAGTGAAACCGAATGACTAAGACCTTTACTCTGGCCGCGATGGCCGATTTGGAAACGCTGGCCGAGGCGCTGCCCAAGGCGGACGTCGCCTCAGCCCAGGCGGCAACCGACCGTCAGAACAGCCTGACCAAGCCGCCGGGGGCATTGGGGCAATTGGAAGAACTCGCGATTTTCATGGCTGGTTGGCAGGGCGCTGAAAAGCCTGAGATCAATGTTGCACAAGCTTTGGTATTTGCCGGGAACCACGGGATATGTGATCGGGGTGTGAACCCGTTCCCCCAGGAAGTCACAGCGCAGATGGTGCTGAACTTTGAGCATGGCGGCGCGGCGATTAACCAGCTTTGTCGGGCCAATGGCGCGGACCTGTCGGTGGTGGCTCTGGATCTGGATCGGCCAACAAACGATTTCACCAAGGGTGCTGCGATGACCGAGGCGGAGGTGCTTTCGGCGATGAACGCAGGGGCCGACGCCGTGAATCCGGAAGCCGACATTCTGCTCTTGGGGGAAATGGGCATCGGTAACTCGACAGTTGCGGCTGCGCTTGCCTCGGCAGTAGTGGGAGGCACACCCGAAGAGTGGGTTGGTCGCGGCACCGGTTCAGATGATGACGGCATGCGGTTGAAGTCGCAGGTGATCGCCGAGGGGCTTTCGTTGCACCAGTCGCTTTTGGCACAACCCGCCGGCGCTCTTTTGGCATTTGGTGGACGCGAGCAGGCGGCGATCTGTGGAGCGGTTCTGGCGGCGCGTGCCCAAGGTATCGCGGTTTTGCTGGATGGGTTTATCTGTACCGCAGCGGCAGCGGTCCTGCATGGGGTCGATCCGGCGCTATTGGACCATTGCTTGGTGGGGCATGCCTCGGCTGAACCGGGCCATCCGAAGCTTTTGGCTGCCATCGGCAAGCGACCGGTAGTCGAATTCGATATGCGTTTGGGCGAAGGGTCCGGCGCGGCATTGGCGCTCGGTATCCTTCGATCAGCACTGGCCTGCCACAACGGCATGGCCACCTTTGCCGAGGCTGGTGTGTCCGACGGATGATCTTGCCGCTCGCCCAGTTTCAGGTTGCATTGATGATGCTGACCCGCCTGCCCGCCGGGCGGGTGTCGGGCGAGTTCCCAAAGATTGCGGCTTCGGCTTGGGCGTTCCCGTTTGTGGGTGTGATTGTTGGTTTGTTGGCCGCTGGCGGCTTTCAGCTGGCGACCGCTCTCGGGCTACCACCTTCTCTTGCCGGATTAATCGCTGTAGCGGTGAGTGTCCTTGTGACAGGCGCGCTGCATGAGGACGGTCTTGCCGACATGGCGGACGGGTTCGGTGGCGGCCAGGAAAGGGATCGTAAGCTAGAGATTATGCGTGACAGCCGCATCGGCACCTACGGGGTTGTCGCGTTGATCCTGGTTCTGGCGATGCGTGTGGCGGCCATTGCGAGTGTGGCGCAGGCGGGCTGGGCCCTGATTGCCATCGCTGCCTTTAGTCGGGCAATGATGCCCCAGTTGATGTGGTGTCTTCCGCCAGCTCGACAGGATGGATTGGGGCGTTCCGCAGGAACGGTTGCCGCCAAAACCGCACTAGTCGCGCTCGCAATTGGTGTGGCCCTGTTGGTGCCGCTAGGGGCGGCTGGCGTAGTTGCAGGCGTTGGGATGTTGGCGGTGGCTGCAGGAGTCGGATGGCTGGCGCGGCGGCAGATTGGCGGGCAAACCGGTGATGTGCTGGGAGCGACGCAGCAATTGTCTGAAGTTTCAGGGTGGTTGATTCTTGCCGCTATCGCTTGAATTTCGATATTTTTCTGATCTTACCGCATTGCAACCTGCAATTTTGTTGCTGACTGGTGGCAAATCTGGGTGATTCCCGCCTGATTCTCTCAAATGCACGGGGAAATTCGTCGTACTTGCTGCTTGATTCGCATTTCGGCTGTTGCTTTTCGCCGATTCAGGCTGTTTGGTGCTGGGACGGCGTTACAGAAGCAGGGGGAGTAACGTAATGAATTTGCACCGTTTTTACTGGTGCGCGCGCTGAAATTTACAAAACTTTGTCAAAACTGTGAAAGGCGTTACAAAAAAACGCTTTAAACAAAATAACTTACGCGAATTTTGACAATTTCGGTGTATTCAACTTTTCGAGAAGCTCACCTTTCGTGGTGAAAAATGAAGACTCGCGGCGCTTAGGTACGAAGGCCCGCAGATTCTGGAGGAGCGTTCCATGTCGAATCCCACATACCCACCCAACGCAGATCTCGTGGCAAATGCGCACGTGAATGCAGAGAAATACGAAGAGATGTATGCTGCATCCGTGAACGACCCCGAGGCGTTCTGGGGTGAGCAGGGTAAGCGTCTCGACTGGATCAAGCCTTACACCAAGGTAAAGAACACCTCGTTCGAGCCGGGCAATATCTCGATCAAATGGTACGAAGACGGCACTCTGAACGTCGCAGCCAACTGTATCGACCGTCACCTGGAAACCCGTGGCGACCAGACTGCGATCATCTTCGAGCCAGATGATCCCGCAGAAGAAGCCCAGCACATCACCTACAAGCAGCTGCACGCCAGCGTTTGTAAGATGGCAAACACCCTGCAGGAAATGGGCGTCAGCAAGGGCGACCGCGTTATCCTGTATCTCCCGATGATCCCGGAAGCAGCATATGCAATGCTGGCCTGTGCCCGTATCGGCGCAATCCACTCGATCGTCTTCGCGGGCTTCTCGCCCGACGCTCTGGCGGCCCGTGTCAACGGTTGTGGCGCCAAGGTTCTGATCACCGCTGACTATGCTCCTCGCGGTGGCCGTAAGACTCCTTTGAAGTCGAACGCAGACGAAGCGCTGCTGCACTGCAGTGACGAGGTGAAATGCCTTGTTGTGAAGCGCACCGGCGGTCAGACCACCTGGGTCGACGGTCGTGACTTCGACTATAACGAGATGGCGATGGAAGCGAGCGACGTCCATCAGCCGGCAGAAATGAACGCCGAAGATCCGCTGTTCATCCTCTACACCTCGGGTTCGACCGGCCAGCCGAAAGGCGTTGTGCACTGCACCGGCGGTTACCTCTTTCGACTACCACGACGGCGACATCTACTGGTGTACCGCTGACGTTGGCTGGGTGACTGGTCACTCGTACATCGTCTATGGCCCGCTGGCCAACGGCGCGACCACCGTCATGTTCGAAGGCACCCCGACCTACCCGGATGCCGGTCGTTTCTGGGCCGTCTGCGAGAAGCACAAGGTCAACCAGTTCTACACCGCGCCGACCGCGATCCGCGCGCTGATGGGGCAGGGCAACGAATGGGTCGAGAAATACGACCTGTCCGACTTGAAAGTGCTGGGCACCGTTGGTGAGCCGATCAACCCGGAAGCCTGGAACTGGTACAACGACGTTGTCGGCAAAGGTAACTGCCCGATCGTTGACACTTGGTGGCAGACCGAAACCGGGGGCCACATGATGACCCCGCTGCCGGGCGCACACGCGACCAAGCCGGGTTCGGCGATGAAGCCGTTCTTTGGCGTCAAGGCCGTCGTTCTGGAGCCGACCTCCGGCGAAGAGATCGACACTTACCCGACCGAAGGCGTTCTGTGTATTGCCGACAGTTGGCCGGCGCAGATGCGAACCGTTTGGGGTGACCACGAGCGTTTCGAGAAGACCTACTTCTCGGATTACAAAGGCTACTACTTCGCGGGTGACGGCTGCCGTCGCGACGAAGATGGCGACTTCTGGATCACTGGCCGCGTCGATGACGTGATCAACGTATCGGGTCACCGCATGGGGACCGCCGAGGTAGAAAGCGCGCTGGTTGCACATGCATCCGTCGCCGAGGCCGCGGTTGTGGGCTACCCGCACGAAATCAAGGGTCAGGGCATCTATTGCTATGTCACCCTGATGAACGGTGTTGAGCCGACCGAAGAGCTGCGCAAAGAGCTGCGCACTTGGGTCCGCACCGAAATCGGCCCGATTGCTGCACCGGATCTGATCCAGTGGGCACCGGGCCTGCCGAAGACCCGTTCGGGCAAGATCATGCGCCGTATCCTGCGCAAGATCGCCGAGGACGACTTTGGTTCGCTTGGGGATACCTCGACACTGGCGGAACCCGCCGTTGTTGATGACCTCATCGAAAACCGCATGAACAAAGGTTAATACTGTATGTCGGAAGCGATGACTGAGACAGTACCCGCAGTTCTGATCTTGCTGGGGCCTCCGGGCGCCGGCAAGGGCACTCAGGCTCGGATGCTGGAAGAGAAATTCGGTCTTGTCCAACTGTCCACCGGCGACCTGCTGCGCGCAGCGGTCGCCGCTGGCACTGAAGCGGGCAAGGCTGCAAAAGCTGTAATGGAAGCTGGCGATCTGGTCTCGGACGAGATCGTTCTGGCGATTCTGAAAGATCGCCTGGGCGAGTCGGATGTTGCCAAGGGCGTCATCCTTGACGGTTTCCCCCGCACCACCGCCCAAGCCGAAGCGCTTGACGGTTTGCTGGAAGGAACCGGCCAAAAAGTGAACGCCGCAATCAGCCTGGAAGTCGAAGATGAAGCCATGGTCGAGCGTGTCTCGGGCCGCTTCACCTGTGGCACCTGTGGCGAGGGCTATCACGACAGCTACAAGAAACCTGCCGTGGAAGGCACCTGCGACAAATGCGGTGGCTCGGACTTCAAGCGCCGCGCCGACGACAACGCAGAGACCGTCCGCTCGCGGCTGGAAGCATACCACGCGCAGACCGCACCGCTCATTGCCTACTATGACGGTCGTGGCTGCCTGGAACGCGTACCCGCAATGGGTGCGATTGAAGAGATAGCCGGTGCGCTGAATTCCATTGTGGAAAAAGCAGCCGGTTAGGAAGGGGAGAGGTACGGGCAGAGCAATTTGCCCGGGCCAATTGCAACCAAGAGGAGGAGCGCCACATGGCGGACAACTCATCAACAAACGCGTATTGGTCGGCGAACGTTCGACTGATCAAAATCAGCCTGGTGATCTGGGCTCTGGTTTCGTTCGGATTCGGCATTCTGCTGCGCCCGATGCTGGCTGGCATCAGCGTTGGCGGCACTGACCTGGGTTTCTGGTTTGCCCAGCAAGGCTCAATCCTGGTCTTCCTGGCACTGATTTTCTTCTATGCCTGGCGGATGAACGCACTCGACCGTGAACACGGCGTGGAAGAATAATAGGAGCTGAGGGACAATGGATCAGTTTACTCTAAACATTATCTTTGTGGGGGCGTCATTCGCACTCTACATCGGTATCGCGATTTGGGCCCGCGCGGGTTCCACGTCGGAATTCTACGCTGCGGGTCGCGGCGTTCACCCTGTAACCAACGGTATGGCGACCG
>CAYFXM010000064.1:0-13059 GCA_964346965.1 uncultured Actibacterium sp.
TCAGACGGGAACCGAGCCCGCCGAAAGCCTTCCCAGATAAGCGCGGCGCCGGCCAACAGTACAACGACAAAAACCCATCGGGTGATCCCGAATGTCGAAAGGCTGCCCCATAGGCCAAGCACAAACACCGCGCCACCGATCAATGCCTCACGCCAGCGATGCAGATTCGCCTGAACCTCGGGGCGGATGAAGCTCATCGCCAGTCACCAAGTGTCTGTTGCCACAGGGTTAAAGCGGCGACGGCGGCGGTATCGGCCCGCAGGATGCGAGGTCCAAGGCTGACAACATGGGCGAAAGGCAAGAATTTCAGGCGCGCGCGTTCGGCGTCAGAAAACCCTCCCTCCGGGCCAATCAGAATGGCCCAGGGGCTGCCGTCGTCGGTTTGGTCCAGAAACAGTTGATTTCCGGCTTCTGCTTCGTCGCAGAACATCAGTTTCCGGTCTTCCGGCCAATTCGCAAACAGGACGTCGAGCTTTTGCAGCTCGCTCACTTCGGGGACGAATGTGCCGCCGCATTGCTCGGCGGCTTCAACCGCATGGGCCTGTAGACGATCCTGCCGGATACGTTCGGAGTTCGTGAAATCGGTCTGCACCGGCATAATCCGCCGCGCGCCCATCTCGGCGGCTTTCTCCACAATGAAGTCGGTACGCGCCTTCTTGATGGGCGCGAACAGCAGCCACAGATCCGGTGGATCCCTTTGGGGCGAAGATTGTTCGACACAGGACAGAAGACCTTTGCGCTTGCCTGCTTCGACCACCTCGGCCTGCCATTCGCCGTTTTTTCCGTCAAACACGGCAACCATATCCCCAACCGTAAGCCGCATTACGCCGAAAAGGTAGTGTGCCTGCTCCTTCGACAAAGGAACCGTTTGCCCCTGCCCGACCGGGTGCTCTACATACAACCTGACTTTTGCCGATTTTCGCTGACTCATGGGGCTGAACTTATGTCTGACACCGACAAAACGCCAGAGCCACAGGACACGGTTTCCGACGCCGTCCCCGGTAATTGGGTCGACACCTATGCACCGGAATGGACCCGCCCCTATCTGCGCCTGTCGCGGGCGGATCGACCGATTGGCACATGGCTGCTGTTCATCCCTTGCCTTTGGGGCGTGTTGCTGGCTGCCAACGCGACGGGTTGGACCCGATTTGACCTTTGGATCATCCTCGGCTGCGGGCTGGGCGCGTGGCTAATGCGCGGGGCGGGCTGTACGTGGAATGACATCACCGACCGAGAGTTTGACGCGCAGGTTGCCAGAACCAAGTCACGCCCAATCCCTTCGGGCCAAGTTACCGTGAAACAAGCCAGCGCGTGGATGGCAATTCAGGCGGGAGTGGCGTTCCTGATCCTGCTCACGTTTGGCGTTAACGCGATCTTGCTTGGTGTTGCGTCGCTTGTGCTGGTCGCCATCTATCCCTTTGCGAAACGGTTTACCTTCTGGCCGCAGGTCTTCCTTGGGCTGGCCTTCAACTGGGGTGCGCTGCTGGCATGGACAGCACATGAAGGAACGCTCGGGATCCCTGCGATCCTGCTTTACGCGGGCGGTATTGCATGGACCCTGTTCTATGACACGATCTATGCGCATCAGGACAAGGATGACGACGCCCTGATCGGTGTGAAATCTACCGCGCGCCTGTTTGGCGAGGATACAGCCAAGTGGCTGCGCCTGTTCCAGATGGCGACGGTATTGCTGCTGACAGCGGGGATTGTGATGGCGATGCTGTCTTCTGGGAACCTTATCACGATGGTCGTGGCAATCGGTGGAGTTTGGGCCTTGGGCTGGCATCTGGCTTGGCAATTGGCGCGACTGGATATCGACAACCCCGACGTCTGTCTTCAGCTCTTCCGAGCCAACCGCGACGCCGGGCTGATTCCCGCCGTCGCGCTGGTTCTGGCCCTGCTGCTGTGATTGCACCCGCCTGCCGGACCGACTAGAACTGCCGCACCCAATTTGAACCGGAGCTTTCTGACCCGATGCGCTTGTCCCTGACCCAAGCCACTGCACTTGTCTTCGCCTGCGCAGGCGTACTTTCGGGGGTTGGTGCCTTTGTTGCAGCGGATGCCGTGGAAAAACGGTCTGAGTTCGAGGTCCAGCGTGCCATGACCCTTGAAGGGTTCGACTGGGCCGAGGTGACACCTGACGGTTTGCAGATCCATCTGGCGGGTATCGCGCCGTCCGAATCCGCTCGCTTTCGCGCGTTGACCTTGGCGGGTGAGATCATCGATACGAACCGGGTCATTGACGAGATGGGCGTTACACCGTCGCAAAGAATCGACGCGCCGCAGTTTTCCATCGAGCTTCTGCGCACCCCAAGTGGTCTGTCTGCTATCGGTCTGATCCCTACGAACCAAAACCGTGCCGACTTGCTGGAAGACCTTGCGGATGCCGCTGGCGATACGCAGCTGACCGACCTGATAGAAACCGCCGACTACACTATTCCAGAGGGCTGGGATGAAGCAGTCGCCTACGGAGTGAAGGTCGCAACCGATCTGCCCCGTGCCAAAGTGTCGATCTCTCCGAGCCGGGTCGAAGTCGAAGCGATCGCCGACAGCGCGCGCGATCAGCGTCAGATCGAAAAACGCCTGCGCCAGCAGGCCCCGGACAGCCTGACGCTGGTCCTGAACATCGCCGCACCACGCCCCGCGATTACCCCTTTTGTCCTTCGGTTTGTCCTCGACAACAATGGCCCGCGCTTTGACGCCTGCTCGGCCGAAACACCCGAGGACCGCAGCCGGATACTGACGGCAGCTCGCGACGTCGGCGCGCAGGGGCTATTGACCTGCGCGATCGGGCTAGGGGCGCCCAATGACAATTGGGCCGACGCTGGCGTCATGGCGATTGAGACGCTCGTTACATTGGGTGGCGGAAGCGTAACTTTCTCGAACGCCGATATTTCGCTCTTGGCAGCGCCCGACGTCGATCCGTCGCTTTTCGATACCGTAACCGCCGAACTGGCGCGCCGCCTTCCTGTGCCTTACACGCTACACGCATCGATCCAAGAGGTTCTGCGCACAGGCGACGAGGCTGCGGACAGTGACCTGCCCGAGTTTCAAGTGATCAAAAGCCCTGAGGGGCATCTCCGTATCAGCGGGCCACTACCGGATTCACTTAGCCAACAAGCCGTGGAAAGCTACCTGCATTCCCGTTTTGGCATGGAGCGCGTCAGTAATCGCATCGAATTGGCCGAGGACCTGCCCGCAGGCTGGCCGCTACGGGTCCTTACTGGAATCGAAGCGCTGTCGGCCCTCAACCATGGCGTCGTCACCATCCAGCCGGACTTCATCGACTTGACAGGTGCCACTGGCGACCCTGAGGCCCGCGCTCAGGTCACGCAACTCTTTGGTCGCAAGCTGGGTACGGGTCAGAATTACGCTATCAACGTCGACTACCTCGTGACGCTGGATCCCGAAGCACACCTGCCGTCACCGCAGGAATGTGTGGACCAGATCAACGCCATTCTGACCGAGGAAAAGATCACCTTTGCGCCCAGCTCAGTGACGGTCGAGGGATCGTCGGTTCAAGTCGTGAACCGGATCGCCGAGGCCATGAAGGACTGTCAGGATGTACCAATGGAAATCGGCGGGCACACTGACAGCCAGGGTCGCGAAGAGATGAACCAGCAGCTTAGCCAATCGCGGGCGGATGCCGTTCTGAACGCACTCCTAGCACGTCGCATTCTGACCACGAACCTGACCGCTCGCGGCTATGGCGAGGCAGCGCCGATCGACGACAACGGC
Source organism: uncultured Actibacterium sp. (assembly GCA_964346965.1). GTDB lineage: Bacteria > Pseudomonadota > Alphaproteobacteria > Rhodobacterales > Rhodobacteraceae > Actibacterium_B. The sequence continues at coordinate 3,739 of CAYFXM010000064.1, forward strand.
ACCGAAGAAGGTCGCGAGGCCAACAGGCGGATCGAATTCAAGCTGTTACTACCTGAAGAAACCCCCGCCACGGCCGAGGAGCTGGAACCTGAGACAGACCCGGAACGTATAGCGGAAGACGATACTCAAGTGGCATCGTCACCGGATGCTGAAAGCTCGGCAAACGGGGGAGAAACCGTGACCAGCCCCGTTTCTGACGCCGTCCCGCAACCGCGCCCGACCACCGACCTATCCGACACCGAAACCGAGGCCCAAGATGGACAGAATTGAGTTTATCATCTTCACCGCGATCGTTCTGTTCCTTGCCTTCCTGCTTGGCTGGTTCGCCTATTGGCTCGTGCATAACGTTGTCCGGGTAACCAAGGCTGATCTGGGAGAGTTGGACCGGATGGCCAAAGAGCTGCACGAAGCCAGCGAGGAAAAGGAAGAGGCGATCAACTATCTTCATCAGCGTGAAGCTGAAATGAACAGCCAGATCTCGCAGCTTGAGGCGGAATTGAATGCCGCAATGGACGGTCTGCGCGAGTCGCGCCACGAGGCCGAGGAACTGCGCGCCTATATCGAAAAACAAAGCGCAGGCTGACAAAAGCGCTTCGACTTTGGTGCCAAACTTGGCGCTGGATCGGTTCGGACGTCACTTTGTTCTTGCGTGACCCGCAACAGGGTTCGATATTTTCGCAAATGGCAAAGGTCCGGCAGACGTGGTGAAACGTTCGATATTTCAATCTTTTGCACTGCTCGTCGCAGGACTGGTGCTGCTATCGACGGCGCCTTTGCGTGCGGGTGAGGCTACGGTCTTCGCCGCCGCCAGCCTGAAAACATCGTTGGACGAGATTGCAGCCACCTATCAGGAATCCAAGGGTGACCAGATTACCCTGTCCTATGGCGGTTCATCGGTTTTGGCGCGGCAAATAGAGCTCGGGGCACCCGCAGACCTGTTTGTTTCAGCAAACGCAGCGTGGATGGACCATCTGGAAGAGGTCGGTCGCCTCGACGCGACCTCTCGCACCGATCTCCTAGGAAACCGTCTGGCATTGGTGGTGCATGGCGAGACAGCCACCCCACGACCCATAACACCCGAGCTGCCGCTGGCAGGCATGCTGGGCGAGGGGCGCCTTGCCATGGCGTTGGTCGAGGCTGTCCCGGCGGGGATCTATGGTAAGGCCGCGCTAGAGCAATTGGGGCTGTGGTCATCCGTTGCGTCGAAAGTGGCGCAGACGGACAACGTCCGAGCCGCGCTCGCGCTGGTGGCGACGGGGGCCGCGCCGATAGGTGTCGTCTACGCCACCGATGCGCAGGCCGAACCGAGGGTGACGGTCGTCGGTTTGTTCCCCGAGGACAGCCATCCTACGATCATCTACCCTGCTGCACTAACCCTAACCGGAAACAGCGCGGCCTCGAGTTTTCTGGATCATCTGCAATCCCCTGCCGCGCTCGACACCTTCCGGCGCAATGGTTTCATCGTCAAAGGGGGGAACGGATGACAGATTGGCTTGGCCCTCAGGAATGGCAGGCGGTCGCGCTCTCCTTGCGCGTATCCTTCTGGGCAACTCTGGTAGCGCTGCCGTTTGGCGTCCTGACGGCCTATGCGCTGGCCCGTTGGCGGTTTCCGGGTCGGCAGGTTCTGAACGGGCTTGTACATCTTCCACTCATCATGCCACCGGTCGTCACCGGCTACCTATTGTTGCTGGGGTTCGGGACACAGGGCCCAATCGGTGGTTTGCTTGAGCCTCTTGGGATCGTCTTTGCCTTCCGCTGGACCGGCGCAGCACTGGCCGCTGGTGTCATGGCGTTCCCCCTGATGACACGGGCGATCCGCCTCTCGATTGAAGCCGTCGATCCCAAGCTGGAACAGGCCGCCGCGACACTTGGAGCGCCTCGGGTCTGGGTCTTCCTGACTGTGACCCTGCCATTGATTCTGCCCGGTATCCTCGCCGGGGCAGTTCTAAGCTTCGCCAAGGCAATGGGTGAGTTCGGCGCAACGATCACGTTCGTCTCAAATATTCCCGGTCAGACACAAACCGTCCCTTCGGCTATCTATGCCTTCCTGCAAACCCCCGGCGGCGACAACCCGGCAATGCGGCTGGTCGTGGTCTCGATCATCGTTGCCATGGGCGCGCTGATATTGTCGGAATGGCTGGCCACCCGAGTGGCGAAACGGGTGGGTGCCAAATGACCCTGTCCGTCAGCCTTACACATGAACGGGACGATTTTACTCTGGATGTCACATTCGAGGCGCCGCCCGGGGTGACAGTTCTGTTCGGGCAATCGGGGTCGGGCAAAACCACGGTCATCAACGCTGTTGCCGGGCTTTTGCGTCCGGACAAAGGCCGGATCTCTGTGGCCGACAGAGTCTTGTGTGATGACAGCTCGGGCATTTGGCTTCCCCCACACCGACGACGTTTAGGCTATGTGTTTCAAGAGGCACGCCTTTTCCCGCACCTGACTGTAGGCCAAAATCTTCGCTTTGGTCGTTGGTTCACGGGGCGCGACGCACGTGGGGAGAATCCGGAGCGCGTGATCGACATGCTGGGGATCGGTCATCTTCTTGACCGACGCCCCGCAGCCCTGTCGGGCGGGGAAAAGCAGCGCGTGGCGATTGGTCGGGCACTGCTGGCCAGTCCCCGCATGATTCTTGCCGATGAACCACTGGCCTCGCTCGACGCAGCGCGCAAGGACGAGATACTGCCCTATTTTGAGAGGCTACGGGATGAAACGGATGTGCCGATCCTCTACGTAAGCCATTCAGCGGCCGAGGTCGCGCGGCTTGCCACCACGGTTGTCGCGCTGCATCACGGTCGTGTCGCCCAGATCGGCAGTGCGGCCGATGTGCTGGGCAACCCGGACCACCTGCCCGGCGGGGTTCGGGCGGCAGGGGCTGTTCTGAACGCCATCGTCCGTGCGCACCACGATGACGGGCTGACCGAACTGGACGCCGGGGGCGAACCGCTGTTCTTGCCGCGCACCGAGCAACCCATCGGACAGACCGTTCGCGTGCGCATCGCTGCCCACGAAGTGCTTTTGTCCCGCAGTCGCCCCCAAGACATGTCTGCATTGAACATTCTCGAGGGAGAAATCACCGCAATCCGCAGGGGAGCAGGTCCCGGTGTCATGGTGACGCTAAACACACGGGCTGGCCTTGTTCCGGCGCGCATTACCAAGCGTTCGGCCCAATTGCTGGACCTTCAGGAAGGCAGCCGTTGCTTCGCGGTCATCAAGACAGTTGCCATTGCCCGTGCCGATATCGGGACCTGAAAGAAAAACGACGCCGCGGAGGGACCGCAGCGCCGTTCGTTCAAGCTTGCAAGTGTCGCTTACGCCAGATCGAACCGGTCCGCGTTCATGACCTTGTTCCAGGCGGCGACAAACTCGCCCAGGAAACGTTCCTGCATGTCATCCCCTGCATAGACCTCGGCCAGAGCGCGAAGTTGAGAATTCGAGCCAAACACCAGATCGACGCGGGTCGCGGTCCATTTCGCCTCGCCCGTCGCCCGGTCACGACCGTGGAACAGGTTGCTGTCCGCGGTATCCGGGGTCCAGTCCGTGCGCATGTCCAGAAGGTTGACAAAGAAGTCGGTTGTCAGCGCGCCCGGACGGTCGGTAAAGACGCCGTGCTTGCTGCCACCGACATTGGTTTCAAGCACACGCAACCCGCCAACCAGCGCCGTCATTTCCGGAGCGGTCAGGGTCAGAAGCTGGGCTCGATCCACCATGAGCTCTTCTGCCGGTACGGTGTATTCCATTTTCAGGAAGTTGCGGAAACCATCGGCAACCGGCTCAAGCACGTCGAAGGACTCGACATCGGTCTGCTCATCGGTCGCGTCGGTCCGGCCCGGGGAGAATGGCACCTCGATCGCGTGACCGCCCGCCTTGGCTGCGGCTTCGATCCCGGCTGCCCCACCAAGGACGATCAGGTCGGCCAGAGAGACCTTTTTCTCGCCGGTCTGCGAGTCGTTGAAGCCGGATTGGATGTTCTCCAGCATGCTCAAAACGCGTGCCAGCTGCTCGGGTTGGTTCGCCTCCCACCCGTTTTGCGGCGCAAGACGGACGCGGGCACCGTTGGCCCCGCCTCGCTTGTCCGATCCACGGAAGGTCGAGGCCGAAGCCCAAGCGGTCGACACCAGTTCAGATACGCTAAGACCCGATGCGAGGATCTGTTCTTTCAACGTCGCGATGTCAGCAGCATCGATCAATGCGTGATCGACGGCCGGAACCGGGTCCTGCCAGATCAGGTCTTCTACCGGCACATCCGCACCCAGATAGCGTGCCTTGGGGCCCATGTCGCGGTGGGTCAGCTTGAACCACGCGCGGGCAAAGGCGTCTGCGAACTCTTCCGGGTTTTCATGGAAACGCTTCGAGATCGGGCCATAGATAGGATCCATGCGCATCGCCATGTCGGCGGTGGTCATCATGGTCTTGACCTTCTTCGACGAGTCATGCGCCTGAGGGGCCATGTCGTCTTCTGTCACGCCAACGGGCTCCCAGATCCACGCACCGGCCGGGCTTTTGCACAGGTTCCAGTCATAGCCGAACAGCAGGTCGAAATAACCGTTGTCCCAAGTGGTCGGGTTCGCAGTCCACGCGCCCTCAATCCCGCTGGTGGTCGTATCATCGCCCTTGCCGGTGCCGTGGTCGTTCAGCCAACCAAGCCCCATCGCTTCCAGCGGAGCCGCTTCGGGTTCGGGACCAACAAGGCCCGGATCGCCGGCGCCATGGGCCTTGCCGAATGTGTGACCGCCTGCAACAAGCGCGACAGTTTCCTCGTCGTTCATCGCCATGCGGCCAAAAGTCTCGCGGATGTCACGACCAGAGGCGAGCACGTTCGGTTCTCCATTCGGGCCTTCGGGGTTCACATAGATTAGGCCCATCTGCACAGCCGCCAGAGGGTTTTCCAAATCGCGCTCGCCGGTATAACGGCTACCTTCGCCCCCAGACGCGGCCAGCCACTCGGCTTCCATACCCCAATATACATCTTCCTCGGGCTCATACACGTCGGCACGACCACCGCCAAAGCCGAATACCGGCCCGCCCATGGATTCAATCGCAACATTCCCCGCAAGGACCAACAGGTCCGCCCAAGAGATCGCGTTGCCGTATTTCTTCTTGATTGGCCATAGCAGACGGCGGGCCTTATCAAGGTTGCCATTATCCGGCCAGCTGTTTAGCGGCGCAAAACGCTGCTGGCCCGTGCCCGCACCGCCGCGTCCATCACCGGTCCGATAGGTACCAGCCGCGTGCCATGCCATACGGATGAACAACCCGCCATAGTGGCCGTAATCCGCAGGCCACCAATCCTGACTATCGGTCATCAATGCGGTCAGGTCTTCTTTCAGCGCTTCGAGGTCAAGTGACTTGAACGCTTCGCCATAGTCGAAATCCGGGTCCATCGGATCCGACAGGCCCGAGTTTTGATGCAGAATCTTCAGGTTCAACTGGTTTGGCCACCAATCGCGATTGGTTGTACCGCCAAATTTCTCACTTGTTGCACCGCCGTGCATAACCGGGCATTTGCCCCCGGTGGCGACATCATTTCCGTCCATTATATCCTCCGATTAAAGCTGGATGACGTGAGGAAGACAGCGTGTTCCCAACTGATCGCCAACCGGAAAAACGCTACACCCCACCAATCTGGAATCATTATAACAAAGCAAGTCGATCAGATTAAGTTGCAAATAGTTTTCATCATTATAATTTTAAATTATGAATGGCTTGACCCTCCGCCAGCTCCGCTATTTCGAAGCCCTCGCACATGAGGGCCATTTCGGTCGCGCGGCCGAGGCCTGCGCGATCTCGCAGCCCGCTCTTTCAGTGCAAATCCGCGAGCTTGAGGAAAATGTCGGTGTGCAACTGTTCGAGCGCAATGCAAGACAGGTGCGGCTCAGCAGTTTTGGCGAAGATTTCGCCATCCACGTCCGCGACATTCTGGCAGCGGTTGACGGACTGGGCGATTTGGCCCGCGCAGCACAAGACCGGTTGGTTGGCCGTCTGCGTCTGGGCGTGATCCCAACGATCGCTCCTTACCTTTTGCCGCAGTTGATCGGAACCTTAAATGAAGAGTTCCCGGGACTGGATCTGAGAATGCGGGAGACCACAACCCCCAAGCTGATTAACGAGCTAAAGGCCGGTCAACTGGACGTTGCCATTCTCGCCTTGCCGATTTCAGAACCCTCCCTCGAAGAGGTCCCGCTATTCGAAGAAAAGTTTGTCCTCGTTCGCCCCAAGCGCGATGCGAACGAGCCGGTTCCGGACCGCGAAACTCTGCGAGAGATGCGCTTACTTCTACTTGAGGAAGGTCACTGTTTTCGCGATCAGGCTCTGTCCTTTTGCGAACTTCCCCAAAGCGCCCCGCGGGAGTTGCTGGACGCAAGCTCTCTCTCGACCCTCGTACAAATGGTCGGCGCCGGGATCGGAGTGACTCTCTTACCCGAAATGGCGATCCCGATCGAAACCAAATCCGCGTCAGTCTCAGTCGCGCGTTTTCCCAAACCTGAGCCGAAACGCTCCGTCGGAATTGTTTGGCGGAAGAGCAATCCGATGGCCGGGAAATTGATGAAAGTCGCGGATATTGTTGGGGACGCCTGTTAAAAACCGAAGGTTCTCGGGGAGTTAAAGCTGCTGTCGGACAAATGTGAACCTGCTTCTACTAGATCCGCATCGCTGTCCTTTATGCTGTGCGAAGATCGCGCCTCAATGATTTTTTGTTTTGAGCAGATCATTGACCAGTCCTGCTTCGGCATGAATTGTAGAAGGACCCCGTCACGACACGCGTGTGCGCAGCCTTTAATTCGGTACAAAGCCTAACGGAGGACTATCATGGCAGAGCAAAACCCATGCTCCAGAACAGCGGTAATTGTCGGATCCTACTCCAGCGGCAAGACAACCTTGTTGGAAGATATTCTCTTTAACGCAGGCGCCATACCCAGACGGGGTTCGGTCAAGAATGGCACCACCCTCGGCGACGCCTCACCCGAGGCCCGCGCCCGCAATATGTCAACCGAGTTGAACATCGCCACTTTTGAATATCTGGGTGACCCTTGGACCGTGATCGATTGCCCCGGATCGGTAGAGCTAATCTATGACGCACAATGCGCCATGATGGTGGCGGATATTGTCGTGGTGGTCTGTGATCCCAAGCCAGAACGTGTCGTCACACTCTCTCCGGTTCTACGCTTCCTAGATGATCGCAGCATCCCTCACCTCATCTACATTAACAAAATGGACCAAGAAGAAGCTTCGGCCCGCGCCACGTTCGAGGCACTACAGACCGTTTCCTCGCGCCCACTGATTTTACGTGAGATTCCGATCCGCGACGAGACCGGCACCCTGACCGGCATGGTCGATCTGGTTAGCGAACGGGCGTGGAGATGGAAGCCTCACAAGAAGTCGGAGATAATTTCCCTGCCCAGTAACCTTACCGATGTTGAGGAAGAGGCCCGCAATACTCTTTTGGAATCACTGGCGGATTTTGATGACGACTTGATGATGGAACTTCTCGAAGATGTCGTTCCCTCATCCAGCGAAGTTTATGAAAACCTGGTCCGTGATTTACGTCAGGATTTGATTGTCCCCGTTTTTTTCGGTTCTGCTGAGAACGAAAACGGCATTACCCGTCTGATGAAAGCGTTGCGCCACGACACGCCCAGTCCTGCAGATACAGCCGCCCGCCTCGGCCTGCCCACCTCAGGCAATATAGCGCAGGTATTCAGCACAGCCTATGCTGGCAAGTCGGGGAAGTTATCGTTCGCGCGGGTATGGACGGGCGAACTCTGCGACGGCGATAGCCTCAACGGCAACAGGGTTGCCAGCGTACGCAGTCACTTAGGCCCGAAATCAGAACTGATCGGCAAGGCGGGAGAGGGGGAGGTTGTCTCTCTGGGACGGTTGACCTCTATCCAGACCGGTGACCTTTTGACCGAGACCGGAAGAGCGGAGGTCGACTGGCCACAACCTCCTGCACCGATGTTTTCGCAAGCGCTTCACACAAATCACCATTCCGATGAGGTACGCCTGTCGGCCGCTTTGACTCGATTGACTGAGCGAGATCCCTCCATATCCGCCGACCAGGTTCCGGAAACAGGCGAGCTTCTGTTATCTGGACAGGGGGCCATTCACTTGCAGATCGCCCTCAAACACCTCGAGGCGGACTCCGGCCTTGAGGTCACGCAGACGACGCCGGTCGTGCCCTTCAAGGAAACCATTACCAAAGGCATGGTTCAGAAGGCACGCCACAAGAAGCAGTCGGGCGGGCACGGTGAGTTTGCGGATGTGGAAATCGAGATCAGGCCCCTACCTCGCGGTGAGGGCTTCACTTTCGACGACCGGATCGTTGGCGGAGCGGTCCCCAAACAATACATACCCGCAGTAGAGAAAGGTGTTCGAGAATATCTGCAGAAAGGTCCGAACGGCTACCCAGTTGTCGACGTAGCGGTGACGTTGGTCGATGGCGGACACCACAACGTCGATAGCTCTGACATGGCGTTCCAGCGGGCAGCGATCAAGGCGATGAATGAAGCCATTCCGCATTGCAATCCCATTCTTCTCGAACCCATCCACAGGATAAGCCTTTCGGTGCCCTCTGAGTTCACACACAAGGTACAACGCATCGTCTCTGGCCGTCGGGGTCAGTTTTTAGGGTTTAACGCCAAAGCGGGCTGGCTAGGCTGGGACGAAGTTCAGGCATTAATTCCCCTTTCGGAAATGGGTGACATCGTGACTGAACTGCGCTCGGTTAGTCTTGGCGTTGGAACGCATGTGTCAGAATTTGACCACCTTCAACAGGTCTCCGCTAAAGATACGGCAAGGGCATGAGAATTTCCTGGCATACTAAAGGGGTACGGATCAGCTTGAAGTTGTCGCGTGAGTAGAAGTGGCGCTCCTGGCTGAAATGGTTGTGGGCAGTGAAATGGACGGATGCGAAACGGAAGCGGTGACTTTTTCGCCGGGGTTTCGGCAGCAAACAATGGACCAAATCTAATCTACCAAAGGCAGCAACAGAGGGGATATGGCTTTTGAGCGGAAGGACGGTATAACCACTCCACCCGCCTCACGCCGGTTTCTTGCGACGATTTTTTCTTCCGTAAATGGACTACTTAGCCTTCAGATAATCCAACATAACCTGCGCATCTGATACGGTTACTGGAACACCCGGGGGGTTATCCCGAAAATCGGGTTCCGCGAACATTTTCCGAATAACACCGTCTTCCACATACATCGAATACCGCCAGCTACGCGGCCCCATTCCTTGGTCGCTGCGTGAAACCATCATATCGATACTGCGTGCGAACTCTCCGTTGCCGTCGGGCAGCATCCGGATTTTCTCGA
>CAYFXM010000065.1:0-12950 GCA_964346965.1 uncultured Actibacterium sp.
AACAGAAAGTTCTGGCCAAGCGACTTTTTTGCGGCGAGGTCGTGTTTCGCGATCACTTCGCGCAAGGGCGGCAGCCCGTCGATTGTCGCCATTAGCCGGCCCTTTCCCTGTTATTCGGTCCCACGTGCCTGCGCCATGGTCTTGGCCATGCGCAGGGCGGCGATCAGGCTCGTGGGATCTGCCACACCGGTACCGGCAATGTCAAAGGCCGTACCATGATCAGGTGAGGTTCGGATAAACGGCAGGCCAAGGGTCACGTTCACGCCGCTTTCGAAATCCAGTGTCTTGATCGGGATGAGAGCTTGGTCGTGGTACATGGCCACCGCCGCATCGTAGCGTGCCCGTGCGGCCGGATGGAAAGCGGTGTCCGCAGAATGTGGACCGGTTAGCAGAAATCCTTCGCTTCGTAAGCGTTCCAGAAGCGGGATTATCATGGTCAACTCTTCGCTTCCCATCGCGCCCCCTTCACCGGCATGGGGGTTCAAGCCCATGATAGCAAGGCGCGGGTTCGCGATTCCGAAATCTCGGATCAGGCCTGCGTGGGTGATGCGAATGGTCTCTTCCAAAAGCTTTTCGGTCAGGGCAGAGGGCACATCCGACAGAGGGATATGTATCGTCGCCGGAACCACACGCAGCGCGTCACAGGCCAGCATCATGACAACGCGATCAACACCACCGAGTGCGGCCAGAAACTCGGTATGGCCGGGGTAGGCGAACCCTGCACCGTCTTTCAGCGCTTTCTTGTGGATCGGGTTGGTGCAGAGAGCCGATGCTTCTTTCTTTTTTACTAGCTCTACGGCAGTCTCGATGCTCTTGATGACGCCAGCGGCGTTTTCGGGGGCAGGCTGGCCGTGTGTGGCGGGTGCATTGAATGGCTGATGCATGACCGGTAAGCCATCGGCGATCACGCCCGCGACCTCTTCCGGAGAAGAGATCGGGACTTTCGGCAGTTCCCTTGGCAGATGCTCGATGTCCCCAATCCAGAAAAAGGGTGCCTCATCACGAAGCTCCGCCCATGCCTTGGCTGTGATCTCGGGACCAACACCCGCTGGCTCACCACAGGTCAGCGCGATGGGGCGGGGAGTCATGGCCGGCGAATAATCGCAGAGGCGCGCAATTCGGCCAAATAGCTATCGGCATATGCGGCCAGACGTTGGTTCCGAAGTTGGTTGCGCAGCGCTTCGCGGTCAAAATCCTCGGACAGTTCTGGCGTACGGCCACAAAGCATGATCAAGGCGGTCTGCCCACCTTCCTCGACGACGGCAGTCTCTCCTTCGTCCAGACGAGCCAGCGTCAATGCCAGGGAGTCTTCAATGTCAGCAACAGCTTTAACTTCGCGCTGCAAGTGCACCTCTGGCTTGCCTTTTGCTGCGCCATAGAGATCGTCACAGGTATCAATCTCGGTGGTTACCTTCGCGATCTCGTTCGATGGTAGAAAGTAGCGAGCATATTCGATGGAGACGGTGTCGGGCAATTCAGCGTCCAGTTCCTGAAGATCGCGTACTTGGAACAAGGCAATGGCATTACCCAGCGGTACAGGGTTCGACACTTCGTTCGGTCCAAGCGTCAGCAGGACGCTTGCCAGTTGCGGCGGCAGGTTCGCGAGATCCAACCAATCGACACGACCGCCACGTTGCCCGGTGGGGGCAACCGAATATTGGCGGGCGGCTGCGGCGAAGGCACCGGGTGATTTGATCTCTTCCTGAAGGCGGGTGGCGAGGGCATCGGATTCCGCAGCGAATTCGGGTGTATCAGCGCGCAGGACAATTTCCGAAATCAGGATTCTCGCAGAACCGCTGCGGGTCGACAACGCCAGAGCGCGATCGATTTCGTCCTCGGTTATTTGGGTGCGAGCGGAGAATTGCCGGCGAACAACCTGGCGCCAGACCAGACCTGCGGAGACGAAATCGCGCAAGGTACCAATCGCGATGCCTTCCTGCGCCAGTGCGGGTTCGAATTGGGCGAGCGTCATGTTGGCGCGCCCCGCGAATTCTTCCATGCCTGCGGTGATCTCTTCCTCAGACAGGGCCACGCCGAGCAGATCACCTGCGTCCAGTCGCAGCCTGTCCGCAATCAAAGTTTTTTCAGCCTCTTCCTCGAGGTCACCCGGAGCATTCAATAGGTTAAGGAAACGGATCCGCTGTGCCAACTCATACCCAGTGATAACCCGGTCATTTACGATGATCTGCGGAGCAAATGGATTGTTTTCCTGCGCGATCGTGACGGTGGGCGAAATGGCTAGCATTGCGAGGATAGCAAGCATTTTGCGCAACATGGGTTTCATCCTACCTGTTAAATCCCGGTGCAAGTACGGCGATAGCGTTGCCCGGCCAAGTTATTACCAAAGCCCCCGAAGGACACCCCGATTCCAAAATCAGTTGTGGGGGTGACTTTATCGGAGGAAGTGAACCTGCGCGACACTGAAAGGTCAATCGTCACACATTCATTCTGATAGCTTAGGCCCAATCCCGCTTCGCTGGCGTCGTCGTCAACGAAATCGTAACGCCATTCGGCTCGTCCGGACCAGTTTCTGTTAAACCGGTACAGGCCTTCGAAGTCCCATTCGGAGCTAGCTTCGTCACGGCCTTCGAGGGTGTTTTCCTCCCGCCAGACATAGGTGCTGTCGATCGTGTACTTGGGCTGCTGCCAGCTTATTCGCAATTGGTTGCGGCTTATTGAGAGATCGTCGTCAATCAGCGCTCGGTTCGAGATTGTCAGGTTCTGTGCGCTGAAAAATTTTGTGCTAATCATCCAGTCGCTGGCGATGCCATCAAGGCCGGATCCGGCGTCGAATTGGTCAAGGTCTTTCTCGTAGACCACGCGCCCGACCGCCAACCCAATTGACCAATCGCCAGGCGCGTATCGCGTCCACCCCAGGCCTAGGTTTGCGCGAAACCCACGTTCCACGTTGTCCGATCCCGGGAAGCGATTCAGCGTAAATAAGTTACCTTCGTCCAACTCGGGGCTGACGCCATCGTCATTTGGGACTTCATCGCCCGAAGGGTCGGCCCAAGCCAGCTGCAGCACCGGTTCCAATACGTGGCTTGCGCCATTGGAAGTCGATTTGACCAATGGATAGCGTAACTCTGTTGCAAGGCTGGGGGTGACACGTGTTAGCGGGCTCTCATAGGCGCTGTCATCCGATACGCCGTAGTAAGCGACATCCACCCGCGCATCCGTCGTCAGTTGAATGCCGGTTCCAAATGTCCAGGAATGGGTCCAATCGCCAGCGAGGTTTAGGCGCTGAACGTCGCGCCCGATCTCATCGCTATTTGACTGGCGCGTGAAAGCAAGAAGCCCCGCCTCGTACCCAAATGCCCCGCCAATCCACTCGGATTCGATAGACCGTTCGTAATCCATGTCGATGACAAGCGTTGGCGTGGTTTCCTTTGGCTCGTCTGAGCGCAGGGGGTTGTAGTGGATTGCTACGACGGAGATAGCCTCATCCCGGCTATGGCGCGAAGCTTTGATCAGATTCTCTAACCTGTCATCTTCGGAATAGTCGTAGTCCAGAAGATAGGCTGGATCAGAGGTGTCCTCGATTTTGAAGTCGAGAACGAAGTCGCTTGGTAAAGCGAAACGGCCAGAACCGAAAACGTAATACCGGGTTCCGTCTTCGATATCATCCCGAGAAACGGCGCCTTCAAATTCGATTCGACCATTTCGGTAGGCTTGGCGATAGCGGGCTTCCAACGTTTGAGTGCGGCCTGTCGAAAAATACGGTGTTAAGGTCAGGTCAGCATGATCGCCTAAGGTTATGAAGTAAGGAATTTTAATGCCCGTACCCAACGAGTTTGTCACCCTTATAGAGGACGACAGGAAGCCAGTGGCGCGTTTCAGCGTTGGGTCTGGTAGCCGCAGGGTCGGTAGGTAAAGCACCGGCAACCCAACAATCTCGAACCGTGCATTTTCGAAGAAGATTTGCTTTTCTTCTTGGTCATGGACAATTCGTTCGGCGCGGATTTGCCAAAGCGGTGTCTCGGTCTTTTCGCAAACCTGACAGGACGAGGCGACTGTTTTGTTAAGCACCAGATAACGATCGTCGATCCTATGAACCTGCGCCGCCGCAATCTGCATCTGTTGGTCCAATAACAACCGTGTCGACTGCAGGATGCCGGCGGTCAGGGCTGGATCTAGCTCGGCGCTTTCAGCCATCAGTATGGTGGTCTCGCCAGAGGTAAGGATCAAAGGCCCTTCGATGGTCAATAAATCCTTACCGGGATCATAGGTGATGCGTGTCGCGCGTAAGTGAGTACCATCGCGAAAAATCTCAACGGTACCTTCCGCGATCAACACGTCGCCCGCCCGTATCGAAACGCGGTCGGCGATCAGGGTAACAGGCGACTCTTGTGCGAGGCTGAGAACAGGTGCCAGGCAAAATAATGCCAAGCATATCAGACGGCGCATTACCCATCCTCCAAATGCAACAACAAACCCAAGGCCATCAATATCCCAATCATCGGAGGCCCCCAAGCCGCCAGAAGAATGGGAATCTGTCCATTTTCACCAAGTACTTGCGCGAAATTTCGAAGGAAAAACAACCCTAACCCAAAGCTCAGAGCGATCAGCACCATAAATCCCGTACGGCCAAAACGCGTATGACGCATGGTTAGACTGGCGCCGAGCATCACCATGGCAACGAAAAGCAACGGTAGAGCAAACTCCATTTGCTGCCACATCTCATGTCGGCGGGTCGTGAAACCTGCACGCTTGAGATCGCGAATGAACGCGTTCAACTCCCATATAGGGATGTCTGAAGGTTCGCCGAAACTGTCCCGAATCCGGTCAAGAGTTAGATCGGAATCCAATGTAAGACTGTCGTGCTGCGTTGCATCTTTTTCCGGGTTTGAAACTTCGCGCGTCAGATCCCACCGTTTGACATCTGTCAAAATCCAGGATCCTTGTGTCAGTTCAGCCCGTTCTGCTGCTATGCGGAAAAGGGCCTGCGAGCGGTCGTCGAGCGCCATGAAGGTCACATCCCTGAGTATGGCACCGTCGCGGCTGGTATTTTGGGCATGGATGACCATTTGTCCTTCAGGTGTTGCCTGCCGCAGCCACAAACCCTCTGCGCTGATAGAGAGGGTGCTGGTGACACCGCTTTCATAGCGTGTGGAAAGCTTTTCGTAGGTGACAGACGTTGCGGCAACGATCGGGTTGAAAACCGAGACAACGATCCCCCCAAGCAGTGCCGCTGTTAAGACCGGAGCAAACAGGCTGCGCAAGGCCGACCGGCCGGAAGCCCGCGTCACGACGATCTCGCTTGTCCGGGCGAGACCCAGATAGAGAGCGAGGGTAGCCAGAATGACGATGAGCGGTAGGATATGGTAAAGCGACGTTGGCGCGTTCAGAGTTGCAAGCTCAAAGGCTTGCGCTATCGAGATCGTCCCAACATCAAATCGGCGGATTTGATCAACCATGTCCAGCAATAGCAGGAAAACGGCGAAGGCAAAGAAAGTCGAAAGAAAGCTCCGCAAAAACCGTCGGGCGAAGTAGAGGTGGAGTGTCATGGTGTAGCCCCCCCTACGTTCGCTGATTTTCGGGCCAATTGCCGCTGTAGCGGGTCGTTGCTAAGCCAGAGCAACAGCATTGCAATTAGGATACCGGTGAGCGGTGGCAGGTACACCAGAGGCCAAAGGTCTTCTGATTGTCTGGCAAAATCCGCGACCGTGTTGTCCATCAACTGGAGCAGAATCAACAGGAAGATTGACAGCGCGATCTGGCGTCCAAAACCAAATCGGCTGAATCGTCCGAGCATCAAGGCCGAAAAGCCAATGAGCGAGACGGCCAGCGCGAAGAAGGGCTGTGAAATGCGTAGGTGACCTTCATACAAGAATTCGGCGAGTGTATTTCTCTTGATCTGTTGAAGAAGCTCAGGGCTGGGGGCAATTAGGTCGAGCGTCGAGAGTTCCTCCAACTGGAGGCGAGACAGATTGGTGGCGTCGCTGAGACCTTCCAGATCGTAGACAGCATCGCGGAAACGCGTTGTGGACAGGCGATTGTCGCTTAACCGCAGAATTTGCGATGTGCCCTCGAACATCACGAGTTTTGGGCCGTTGTCTCCTGGCACAAGGACCGCTTGATCCGCAATATGGGTGATCTGGCGCGCCGGATCGCTCGCATCCAGAAGGTATATGCCATTCAATTGGCCGAATTCGGTGATCTCGCTTACAAAGAACGTGATCCCGTTTCCGGGGTGAATAAAGCGCCCGTCGCGTAACAGCCGTGCCGCGTCATCATTGGCGATTGCCGCACGACGTTCTTTCAATTCGGTCCGGCTCATTGGCACAAGGACATGGTTCAGCACGCTGATCAAGGCGGTTACTAGCAAGCCGAAAACCACAACCGCCCGCATAAGTCGGAATGGTGAAAACCCCATCGCGCGGACCACGACCAGTTCGCTTTCACTGGACATCCGATTAATGACGTAGACCGTTGCTACAAACGCGGATGCGGGAAGGACGAGGCGGATGACATTGGGCAGAGCCAGTGCCGTGAACTCCAGAAAAACACGTGCGGATTGCCCATCACCGATCAGTTCTTCAAACAGGATAGCAGCGCGGTTTACCCAGTAGACGGAAACCAGAACCAGCGAAAAGAACCCAAAGAGCAGGGTTAATTGCGCCAGCAGATATCGGTCAAAAGTGCGCACGGTCCCCCCAAAAACGGTTTTCTACGTGCGCGCGACCCTAGACCAATTGGTTGCTGGACGAAACTCATAACTGGTCATCCCGGCGGCCAGTCGCTAGGTATTTGGAAAACCAACAGCGGAGAGATTTCATGACCACGCCCCCCTCGATTTCCATTGTCGATCTTGACCTTGATGCGATTGCAGATGCGCAGGGCCGGGTGGCGGTATTTATCAACGCCGAGGGCAAGCTGGATCCGGCAGCACGGCGGGTGAACAAACTGTGCCGCGGAGCGGTCGCCCGTCTGGTCGGAAGCCCCGCCTTCGAGAAGCAGAAGAGCGGCGCGGTTCAGTCCCTTGCCTTTCCTTCGCATATGCAAGCAAAGGCGATTGATGTCGTAAAACTGGAGCGCAGGCCTTCTGTCACCGACGCCCGCAAGGCAGGCGCGGCACTGGCGCGTCTGCGAGGTGAGAATGATGCGCTGATCCTTGCCGGGTCGAACCCGCGTGCTGCGGACATCGCGCAGGGTTACGCGCTGCGCTCTTATGATTTCCGCGACCATAAAACAGCCGATTCACCCGAAGGCGGTGCAACTACGCTGGCGGTCACGAAACCGGAGGATGTCGCCGCAAATGCTGCACAAGGCGCTGCCATCGCAGAGGGTGTGTTCTTTACCCGCGATTTGGTTAACGAGCCTGCCAATGTCCTGACCACCGAAGATTTCGCGGCCCGACTCGCCGCGATGCAGGAGTTGGGGCTGGAGGTCGAAATTCTTGAAGAGAAGGATCTCGAAAAGCTCGGAATGGGATCGTTGTTGGCCGTGGGGCAGGGGTCTGACAGCCCGTCGAAGGTCGTCGTAATGCAGTGGAACGGTGGGGGCGATGAAGCACCGTTCGCGCTTGTGGGCAAAGGCGTGGTTTTTGACACAGGCGGGATCAGTTTGAAACCGGCCGGTGGTATGGAAGACATGACAATGGACATGGGCGGCGCGGGCGTTGTGTCCGGCGTGATGCGCGCGCTCGCCCTGCGCAAGGCCAAGGCCAATGTTGTCGGGTTGGTCGGTCTGGTTGAAAACATGCCATCAGGCGAAGCGCAGCGTCCGGGTGACGTTGTGAAGTCGATGAAGGGTGACACGATCGAGGTCATCAACACCGACGCCGAGGGGCGCTTGGTGCTGTGTGACGTGCTTTGGTACACGCAAGAACGTTTCAAGCCGTCGGGGATGATTGATCTAGCCACGCTGACTGGTGCGATCATCATCGGTCTGGGCCATGAAAAGGCGGGTGTCTTCTCGAACAACGATGGCCTGTGCAATGCCTTCCTCAAGGCTGCCGAGGCGGAGAATGAAGGCGCGTGGCGCATGCCACTTGGCCAAGCCTATGACGACAAGCTGAAGTCGCGTATTGCCGACATGAAAAACGTTGGCGGTCGGGATGCTGGCTCAATAACTGCCGCGCAATTCCTAAAACGCTTCGTGAAAGATGAAACGCCGTGGATTCATTTGGATATCGCCGGAGTAGCTTCGCTGAAGACCGACTCGGCCTATGCGCCAAAAGGGGCCACCGGATGGGGTGTGATGGCGTTGGATCGTCTGATCCGTGATCGGTACGAGGGCTGATGGGAGCCGTCTATTTCTATCATCTTACCCGCGCGCCGTTAGAAGCGACGCTGCCTATGCTGCTGCAAAAATCTCTGGCGGCGGGGTGGCGCGTCGCAGTGCGCGGGACAGATGACGACCGGATGCGCTGGCTGGATGAACGCCTGTGGCTGGCGGGCGAAGAAAGCTTTCTGCCGCACGGTTTGGCGGGGTCTGGCTTTGACGCCGATCAACCCATCCTTTTAACTACGAAAGAAACAGCGGACAACGCAGCGGCGTGCCTTATGGCCGTGGATGGGGCCGAAGTGACCGTCAAGGACTGCGAAGACATGGAGCGGGTGTGCATCCTGTTTGACGGCAACAACCCGGAGGCTGTTCAACATGCTCGCGAACAGTGGAAAACTCTGACAGGTCAGGGTGTTACGGCGCAGTATTGGTCCGAGGAAAGTGGACGTTGGGAGATGAAAGCGGAGAGCAATTAGCGCTGCAGGATCAGCTTGCCGCCGCTGAAAGAAACCGTTTCAAAACGCTGCAAATAGGTCATTCCCAGAAGCGAGGTATCAAGGTCGCCCTCGTTTACCCACGCGCGCACGCGATGGTCTTCGATCGGGCCAATTGCAAAACTGTCCAGCCGAACAGGGGCTGTACGAACAACCCCGTTCGCGGTACTGGCCGATCCCACAAACTTCAGGTCGTTTTCGCTGATACCTGCGCGTTTGGCGTCACTTCGGGTCAGCACGATATCAGTGGCCCCAGTGTCGACAACGAAACGGATCGGCTTCCCGTTGACGCTGACGGTCAGATAATAGTGCCCGTCGACCGAGCGCGGCACCTCGATTCGACCGCTTTCTTCGAACACGGATTGTTTCGAAACAAAGTCGCTGCGAATGTCGCCCCAAAGCCCGTAGCCTGCGATTACGCCAACGAAAATCAAACCCCAAAGCGCGGCTTGTCGCGCCATCGTGCTAAAGTTCCTGCGGTGGGACACGAAGAAGTATCCGCCGACCACTACGAGCAGCAGCATCAGATAGATCATCCGACCGATATCGTCGCCTGACATGAAGCCTCCGTTTTGTTTAGCTTTATCTAAGCAGGGTTGATCTGATTTTCAGGGGTCAGGCAGGAACAAGTCCAAAATCTCGGAGACCGTCCAATACAAATTGAACAGAGAGCGCGGCAAGAAGCATTCCCAGAAGGCGCGTCGTGACGTTGATGCCGGTGCGGCCAAGTGCGCGCTCCAGCAGTCCCGACGAAAGAAACATCACAGTGGCCACAGCCAGTACACAGAGCATGACCAGATGAATTCCCGCAATGGCCTGCCAGTCGCCCGCGACCTCACCCGTCAGCAGGATCATAGAGGCAATCGCCCCGGGACCCGCTATCAGCGGAGTGGCCAGTGGAAAGACCGACGGGTCGGGGCGTTCGCCCTCTTCTGCCTGATCTTCTCGTCTTTTGGAGCGGCGCTCGAACAGCATTTCCAGTGCGGTCAGGAACAATAACATGCCGCCCGCGATCCGGAATGCTGCCATCGAGATGCCAACGAAGCCAAGGACGGCTTCCCCCAAAATACCAAACAGAGTGAGCAGAAGGGCACCAATGCCGACGCCCCGGAGTGCGATGGCGCGTCTCTCCGGTTTCGTCATGCCGGGCGTCAACGCCACGAAAAGCGGGGTAAGGCCAATCGGATCAATGATGACGAACAAAGTGACGAAGGCCGAGAAATAGAATGTAGGTTCCATAACCTCTCCTGCGGTTGCTTCCGATTTGGACCACGGGCGCGTGGGTTTGCCAAGCGCTATAATTCAGCCGTTTCCAACTTTTCCAGCGCGTCCATCCACAGGGCCTCGGCACGGTCGAGGCCATCCATGACTTCGGCGTGTTTCTTCTGCCACTTCGCGACCTCGTCCCCTTTACCGGGCTCGTAAAGAGCGGGATCTGCAAGGATACCATCCAGCTTCTCGCGCATTTCGCTAAGCTTCTCGACCCGTGCTTCGCATTTACGAACTTCGGATCGCAGGGCAAGAACATCGTCACGTGAAGTTCGCTTTGGCTTTTGCGAAGGTTTCTCTTTTGCGGCGGGCTTTTCAGTCGTCAGAAGCAGTTTGCGATAGGCTTCCAGATCATCGTCGTAAGGCGTGACGCGCCCGTCTTTCACAAGCCAAAGGCGGTCAGCAACCATCGAGAGAAGGTGCATATCGTGGCTGACCAAAACAACTGCACCGGAATATTCCGTCAGCGCTTCGACCAGCGCTTCACGGCTTTCAATATCAAGGTGGTTGGTCGGTTCGTCGAGGATAAGCAGGTGCGGAGCGTCAAGCGTCGCCAGCATCAGGGACAGCCGAGCCTTTTGGCCACCCGACAGACGGGCGACCTCAGTATCGGCCTGATCGGGGCCGAGTCCAAAACCCGCAAGGCGCGCACGGAGTTTCGACTGATGCTCGTCGGGGCGTTCCCGCTGGATGTGTTGCAGGGGCGTCTCGTCGATATGCAACTCATCGACCTGATGCTGGGCGAAATAGCCGATCCGCAGCTTCGAGGCCTTGGTGACCCGGCCACCCATCGCATCAAGACGATCAGACAAGAGCTTGGAAAGTGTGGATTTACCCTGTCCGTTCTTACCAAGAAGGGCGATGCGGTCGTCCTGATCGATTCTCAAGTTCAATCGCGACAGGACCGCTGTTCCGTCGTAGCCGACTGAGGCGCTTTCGGTGGCCACGATGGGTGGCGATAGTTCTTCAGGTTCAGGGAATGTGAAAACAACCCGCGCAGCCTCTTCTGGTGCTGTGATGGGTTGCATCTTCTCCAGCATTTTTACGCGGCTTTGGGCCTGCTTCGCCTTGGTCGCTTTGGCCTTGAACCGGTCGACAAAGCTTTGCAGGTGGGCACGGCGGGCTTCCTGTTTCTTTGCTTGTGCTGCTTGAACCGCACGTTGTTCAGCACGTTGCCGCGCGAACTGGTCGTAGGAGCCTTGCCAAAGCGTCAGCTTGCAATTGTCCAGATGTAGGATCGAGCCGACTGCGCGGTTGAGCAGTCCTCTGTCGTGGCTGATGATCAGGACCGTGTGCGGATACTTGGAAAGATAGTTTTCCAGCCACAAGGCCCCTTCGAGGTCGAGGTAGTTCGTCGGTTCGTCCAGCAGCAACAGGTCAGGCTGCGAAAACAGAACGGCGGCCAAGGCCACACGCATTCGCCACCCGCCCGAGAAATCCGAACAGGGCATTTTCTGTTCTTCAGCGTCGAAACCGAGGCCTCGCAGGATAGACGAGGCACGGCCTTCCGCGGACCACGCGTCGATATCCGCCAGTCGCGTTTGAATCTCGGCGATGCGCGAGGGGTCGGTAGCAGTCTCTGCCTCCGCCATAAGCGAAGTGCGTTCGGTGTCGGCCGCCAGCACAGTGTCCAGCAAAGATGTCTCGGAAGAGGGTACCTCTTGCGCCACGCCACCAATACGGGCGCGGGCGGGCAGGGTGATTTCGCCGCCTTCGAGCGACAGTTCGCTTTTGATCAATCGGAAGAGGGTTGTCTTGCCAGCACCGTTACGGCCGACAAGACCAACTTTGTGACCCGAGGGGATCGTTGCGCTGGCGCCTTCGAAAAGAGGGCGGCCTTCAACCGAATAAGTGATGTCGCTGATCTTGAGCATGCTGCCCATGTGCCGCAGGGCAGGGCCCGCGTCAATCACCGCTTTTCAAGTTGCGGCTTGCATGTTAGTGGGGCGCCAATTTTCAACATCCGTCTAGCGGGAGAAACCGGCATGGCCATTCAACGCACCTTCTCGATCGTCAAACCCGACGCAACCAAGCGCAACCTGACCGGCGCCATCAACGCCAAGCTGGAAGCGGCTGGCCTGCGCATCATCGCCCAGAAGCGCATCCACCTGACCAAAGCTCAGGCCGGCGTATTCTACGCTGTCCACGCAGAGCGCCCCTTCTACGACGAACTGTGCGAATTCATGGCCTCCGAGCCGATCGTTGTTCAGGTTCTGGAAGGCGAAGACGCCATCGCGAAAAACCGCGAAGTCATGGGCGCGACCAACCCGGCCGAAGCCGCCGAAGGTACCATCCGTAAAGAGTTCGCCCTGTCGATTGGCGAGAACTCGGTCCACGGTTCCGACGCAGAGGAAACCGCCGCGGTTGAAATCGCGTATTTCTTCTCGGGTCTCGAACTGGTCGGCTAAGTCCGTCAGATACCCTAGATTTGGAGCCCGGTTGGTCTACACCAGCCGGGTTTTTCTTTTGCTAGGACGATGCAATGTTTAGCCTCGCCGAAAACGAGGAGAGCATTCATGAAAACTGCATTGGTAACCGGTGCCGCACGCGGGATTGGATTGGCCACCGCCAAGCTGTTTCTTCGCGAAGGCTGGGCGGTCGCTCTTGTTGATCGCGATGGTCTAGAACTTGAAAAGGCGGTTGCTGGTCTAGGGCCAAATGCAGTTGGGCTTGCCTTCGATGTCTCTGTTCCGGAGCAGGTCGACCAGATGACGACCCGGACAATTGAAGCCTTCGGGCAGCTCGATGCCTTGGTCAACAATGCAGGCGTTGCAGAGTTTGGTCCGATTCAGGAAACAGATTATTTCTTGTGGCGCAGAGTGATGGATACGAATCTTGATGGCGTTTTCCTATGCAGCCAAGCGGCGATTCCTTACCTCAAGAAGACCGCGGGTAGCATCGTAAACATCGCCAGCATATCAGGTCTTCGCGCGTCGACCTTGCGTGTCGCATATGGCA
>CAYFXM010000066.1:0-12842 GCA_964346965.1 uncultured Actibacterium sp.
AGGCCAAGGACAACAACGCCTCCTGTTCGATCGGACCCTTCATCCGCGTGTTTGACGATGGTTACTCGATGGATGATGTGCGCAAGGCGGAACTAACTCTGCGGGTCGAGGGCGAGGACGGCTTTGTGCTCAATGGGCGGTCGTCGATGACCCAGATCAGCCGCGATCCCGAGAGCATCGTGGCCCAGACCATTGGGCGACATCACCAGTATCCCGATGGCTTCATGCTGTTTCTGGGCACGCTCTTTGCACCGATTCAGGACCGCGACGAGCCGGGGCAGGGGTTCACCCATAAGGTAGGAGACGTGGTCTCGATCTCTGAGCCTGCGCTGGGCATGTTGCAGAATACCGTACGTCTGTCGACCGAATGCCCGGAATGGAACATCGGCATCGCAGCAACTATGCGTAACCTCTCTGCACGCGGTTTGCTTTAAGGTATTTGGTCCGGTTCCCTAGGTTCTTTCGAAACCGGCCGAACTGTCGGCCGGCAGCGGCAACTGTCGCATCGGCCTTGTCGGAGGTACGCTTTAGAGCGCTTTTTTACCCTCGATTTATCGAGTTGCGCTGGGTGGCGCTACAGCCCAACGCAGCATTCCTTGCACCTTCCACTGCGGCAGAGAGTTCAAGGCTGCTGGGCCAGGCGAAACAGACGTCGCACCTATAGAACCATCGCCGGCATCGACTCCGAGCAGATGATAATCCCTAGGGGTTCGGGGCGACTATCAGGGTGTCTGGATGCCTGTCGTGGCGACATAGACCGCGTAAACTGCATTCGTCGCGGCGATGAATAACCGGTTGCGCCGCGGCCCGCCGAAAGTCAGGTTCGCCACCATCGCCGGAATCTTGATCTTACCCAATGCGGTGCCCTCGCGGTCGAAGCAGATCACTCCGTCCTGGCACGAGGTCCAAACGTTTTCATGGATGTCCAGCCGGAAACCATCCGGCACGCCGGGATCGACCTCGCAGAACCCCCGCCCGTTGCTCAGTCTTCCGCCCGCGCCAACGTCGAATACACGGATATGATGCGGGCCGTCCGGATCATGGCTGCGCCCACTATCGGCGATATAAAGCCGGCTTTCGTCAGCATTGAAACACAGCCCGTTGGGTTTCGTGAAATCGTCCGCCACGACCTTCAGTTCGCCGGTCTCGGGGTTGGCGCAGAAGACATAGCAACCCTCCTGCTCCATGTCGGCTTTGTACCCCTCGTAATCGGACATGATCCCGTAGTTAGGATCGGTGAACCAGACGGTGCCATCGGATTTCACGACAACGTCGTTGGGTGAATTCAATCGCTTTCCTTGATAGCTGTCGGCGATAACGGTGATCGAGCCGTCCGGTTCCGTCCGCGTCACCCGGCGCGTACCGTGTTCACAGCTAACCAACCGACCCTGCCGGTCGCGGGTGTTCCCGTTGGCAAAGTTCGAACGGTCACGGAACACCGACACGCCCTGACCCTCGATCCAGCGTAGCAGGCGCTGGTTTGGGATGTCGCTCCATATCAGAGAGGCATGTTCGTTGAACCACACCGGACCCTCGGCCCACCGGCAGCCGTCGAACAGTTGCTCGACCTCGGCGATAGGAACGGTCAGGTCATAGAACCGCTTGTCAAAGTATTCGTAGGAATCGCCCACCAGAGCCATTTTGCCCTCCTATCTCTGCGGTTCGTCGCCGCCGGCGATGGTGATGACTGCCACGATAATCAGTCCCGTCATGACCAGCCGGATACCGGCACTTGCGCCCAGCGTGTTCAGCATTGTTACCAAAAGGAACATGAACATCGCTGCGCCCCAAATACCAGGCACATTGGCCTTGCCGCCAGCCACCGAGGTGCCGCCGATCACTACCACGGCGATCGAAGCAAGCAGGTATTCCTGCCCCATATTCAGAGAAGCCCCGCCCGAGAAGCCTGACAGCAGGAAGCCGCAGATGGCTGCAAGTATAGCGCTCAGGACATAGGTGGCGAAGCGGATGCGCTCGACGTTGATGCCGGCCAGCCAAGCGGCCCGCATGTTCTGACCAATGGCCAGCACTGAACGGCCATAGAGTGTACGGTTCAGCACTACGCTCATGACGATGGCGAACAAGATGATAACCACCGCCAGCACTGGCACGCCCAGAACCTGCGCGGTGGTGAACTCGGCTAGCATTGGCGGCGGCTTAATCTTGAGACCGCGTCCATAGGCGATGGCGGTAGAAAGGATCAGGAAGCTGGAACTTAAGGTGGCGATGATTGGCGGAATGCGCAGCACTCGTATCAACATGTAGTTGAACAGCCCCACCGCCAGTCCGCAGCCCAGCGATGCAGCTATCCCGATCAGCAGCATTGCGTCGGACCCGTTCATGATCTTCATCGCCACCGCACCCGACAGCGCGATGGTCGAGGGGATCGAAAGATCGACGTTGCCGGGACCAGTGGTGATGACGAACATCTGTCCTATGCCGACAATCACGGTGAAAGTGGCAAAAGATAGGGCGGCACTGATAACATCGGCGCTGCCCTTGCCGCCGGTATAGAACGCCGTCACCGCCCAAACCAGGAACATACCGAGGAAGGACCAGATCCAAGCCTTGCCGGAAAGCTGCTTGACTAAGGTCATGGCTCAGCCCTCCCGCCGATTGATGAGTGCACGCAGCGCCAGCACGATGATCAGGATCCCGCCCTGAGCCCCGATCTGCCAGTCTGGAGAGATCTTCAGGAAGGTCAGGAACGAGCCGGTCAGTGTCAGCGTCATCGCCCCGATGACCGCTCCGACGGGCGACACCCGGCCGCCGACGAATTCGCCCCCACCCAGAATCACACCGGCAATGGCATAAAGCGTATAGCGGTCGGCAATGTGGGCGTCCGCCGCCGAGGTCAACCCGATCAGAGACAGCCCAGAAAGCACACCAAAAAAGCCTGCCGACGCATACATCACCATCTTGATTTTCAGAAGTGACCAGCCAGCCCGTCCGATAGCCTTGGGGTTGCCGCCAGCGCCGCGCAGCACCGCGCCGTAGCTAGACCTCATCAATGCCATGTGTACCACCAGGCCGATCACGACCGCCGCAATGATTGGGAAAGGGACAAATGGCGTTTTGACGCCGATGATGGCCTTGACCCAGCCTGGCGCTGTGCCGCCCGGCGTGGGCAGGACCATCACGGCGACGCCCAGCCAGACAAAGGACATGCCCAGAGTTACCACCAGCGAGGGCAGGTTGCGCCAATGAATCAACGCTCCCAAGGCCGCGTAGGCGGCGATACAGCCGGCCAGCGCCAGCAGGCCCAGAAGCGGCGTGTCGGCTAGCCAAGTGGCCCCGATGCAGGCGGTCAGGCCCACGAAGGGACCGATCGACAGGTCAAGGTCGTTGACGGTGATAATGAACATCTGCGCGATCGTCGCCAGTGCGATCGGCACGGTGTACTGCAGCATGAGATTCATGCCGAAATAGCTCATCGCGCGCGGCTGGACGTAGAAGATCGCGGCGAGCAGTATTGTGAAAGACGCCGCCGGAAGGGCTGCTCGCAGGAAACGCGGAGCGGTCAGTGTGTCCAGCATGGTCAGGCGCTCTCCTTGAACGAAGAGTGCAGGATCTTCTCTTCCGACAGTTCGTCACGCGACAGGTCTGCCACGATCGCCCCGTCGCGGAACACATAGGTATGGTCGCAGTTGTACAACTCGTCCATCTCGGTCGTGTACCAAAGGAAGGTACGGCCCTTTTCGGCCTCGTCTCGGATCAGGTCGTAGACTTCCAGCTTTGTGCCGACATCGACGCCGCGCATGGGGTCGTCCATCAGGATGATCTCGGCGTCCGAGGCCAGTGCCCGGGCAAACAGCGCCTTTTGCTGGTTGCCTCCCGACAGCGACAGGATGTTGTCGTTCATGTCCGGCGTCTTGATCTTGATGCGTTCTTGCCATTCGCTACCCATCGCAGCCTCGGCCACCGGGTCGATCAGCCCCCGTCTGACCATGCCACGCAGACTGCGGACGCCGATGTTGCGAGAGATCGACCAAAGGTGGAACACGCCGTCTGTCTGGCGGTCACCGGCCACGAGGGCAACCGGGCCGACCACCGTGGTGGCTTTCTTGCCGCGCATTGCGGCATCGTAGACCTTTAGAAGCATGTCTGTCTGGCCGTGGCTGGCGAGCCCCGCAAGACCCACGATCTCTCCTTGGTGGGCGACGAAATCGGTGCTGTCGCCGCCCGCGTCGGTTCGGGCCTCGACCACGACAGGTGTATGGCCCCGTTTGATCTCGAAAGCCTCGTGTTCTCGGATCTCATCCATCTCAACGACGTTGCCCATCGCGGCAACCAGCGTGTCGCGGGTGAATGCGTCGGCTTGCTGAGCCGCAACGACTAACCCGTCCTTCATGACTACGATGCGGTCGGAGTAATCCAGAACCTCTCCCAGAACATGGGTGATCAGGATGCAACTAAGCCCCTGTCCGACCACTTTGCGTACAAAATCCAGAAGCTGTTTGGCTGTCACAGCGTCAAGCGACGATGTGGGTTCGTCGAGGATCACCAAGTGCAGCGCCGCATCGGTGGTGGTGAAAGCGCGGGCAATCTCGACCATCTGCCGCTTACCGATCGACAGGTCACCAACCACGTCTTCGGGCTGAATGCCGTGGTTTGGGAATATCTCGTCCAATTTTTCTTGGATCATGGCTCCGGCGCGGCGTTTCCAGCCCCAGCCAGTGAGCGAGGGGTGAAATATTCGCGCGTTTTCGGCCACCGTTAGGTTGGGGCAAAGTGACAGCTCTTGAAATACGCAGCGAATGCCATTTCTGCCCGCAGTCGCCACACCATAGTCGCGCGTCAAATCCTGTCCGCGGATGCCCATCACGCCGCGGTCAGGTGTCAGCGTACCGGCAAGCACATTCATCAATGTCGACTTGCCGGCGCCGTTGTGGCCAACAAGGCCAAGGCATTCACCTACATCTACGGTCAGATTTACGCCATCCAGAGCACGCACCGCACCAAAATGCTTGGCGACGTTCTCTAGTTTGACGATGCTGCCGTCGGACGTAGTCATGTGCCTTGCCCCTGTCGAATTTTCAGGTTGCCGTGATTATTTGCCGGCAACAACAGCCATTGCATCTTCAAGCGAGTATTCCACGTTCGCAACGCCGCCAGGCTGGGTGTTGGCCAGGCTTTCCTCAAGCGTGTCCTGGGTAATGGTTAGGAACGGTACCGTCAGATCTTGGGGAACCTCTTTCCCATCCAGAATCATTTGCGCCACCCAGAAAGCCAGAGTGCCGACACCAGGGGCGATCGAAACCGACATGGTCTCGTAGCCGTTTGCGTCCTTCTGCTCTTTCCACCACAGCATTTCATCATAGCGGTTGCCCATGACGATCAGCGGCGTGGGGCGCCCGGCGGCCGCAAAGGCCTGAGCCGCACCATAGCCGTCACCGCCTTGGGTCACGACGCCTGCAATCTCGGGCAGCGAGGGCAGGATGCCGGCAACGGCCTTCTGCGCGACGTCCTGAGCCCAGTCGCCGTGCACAGAGCCAACAATCTTGAACTGCGAATTTTCGGCGGTGCCTTCATGGATACCTGCGCTGATCTCGTCATCGACGAAAACCCCGGCAAGGCCGCGGATTTCCAGCAAATTGCCACCATCGATTCGGGTTGCGAGATACTCGACCTCGACCTTACCCATTGCCTTAAAGTCGACCGCGATGCGGTAGGCGCAGGGTTCGGTTACGATTCCGTCGAAGGAAACGACAACGATGCCAGCATCGCAGGCCTGCTTGACCGCACCGTTCAGCGCGTCAGGCGAGGCGGCATTGATTACGATGGCGTCGTAGCCTTCGAGGATCATGTTCTGGATTTGCGCGGCCTGCTCGGTCACCTGGTTCTCGGCGGTGGTGAAGGCCGGGGCCTCTGCCACAACTCCGTCAGCAACGGCTGCCGAGGTAACCTTGTCCCAGCTGGCCAACATGGCCTGACGCCAGGAGTTTCCTGCATAGTTGTTAGACAGCGCAATGCGCTTGGTCGAAGTGTCCGCGACGGCTGCGCCCGCGGTTAAAGCGGACGCTAGAATTGTCGCTCCCAGCAAAGTCTTATTCAACATCTTCTCCTCCTCTAGTGTTGAATTGAAGTCTGTCAGTTACGCGCACCGCCCCCCGTCGATCGGGGTAAATTGGGTACGGCACGCCACGTGTCGGTCGGCCGGACGTAAACAGTCCTCTTCAATTTTGCCGTTCCGCCAGATGGCGTTTTGGGTTGCAGGTATCCGGCAGGTGCCGAAGCTTCCGTAACGGCAACCAATCCGGTCGCGGTATCGTTCTCGAAATGACGGACCATTTTTCAGATTTGTCGCCTTGGTTGCTTGCATTCGGCTGGTGCCGCCCAGTGTTCAGGTGACAGTCAAGAATGCTCCTACATTATTGACAAAAAATGGTATACCAAATTGAGTCGAGTCAAGCTAAATGTGTTAACGGACATATGTTGAAACCGAATCCGGGGATGTTCCGGCGACAGAATTGAAGGGCGAAACATGACATTTGAACCGCATGGCAAACACCTGATTTCGGGCCAGTGGGTGGCGGGTGAGGCGACCTTCGTCTCGGACCCCGCACATGGGCCCTCATTTACCTTCTCGGTAGGCACACCGGCGCTGGTCGAAGCGGCCTGCACGGCGGCAGAAGAGGCCTTCTGGTCCTATGGTTACACGACAAGGGCCGAACGCGCGGCCTTCCTGAATGCCATCGCCGACGAGATCGAGGCGCGGGGTTCTCAAATCACCGAGATTGGCACATCGGAAACCGGTCTGCCGGAGGCCCGGCTGGAAGGTGAATGCGGCCGGACCACGGGCCAGCTACGGCTCTTCGCAGAGCACATCCTAAAGGGGGATTATCTGGATCAGCGACATGATGCCGCACTGCCCGATCGCCAACCTTTGCCGCGCCCTGATTTGAAAATGGTGCAGCGCCCGCTGGGGCCGGTCGCAGTCTTCGGCGCGTCGAACTTCCCTCTCGCGTTCTCGACCGCTGGGGGAGATACGGCATCGGCGCTCGCTGCAGGCTGTCCCGTGGTCGTGAAAGGCCATACTGCGCATCCGGGCACCGGTGAGATCGTGGCCGAGGCCATCAAAGCGGCCATAGCCAAATGCGACGTGCATCCGGGTGTATTCTCGCTCATCCAAGGCGGCAAGCGCGATGTCGGACAGGCACTTGTTCAGCACCCGCTGATCAACGCTGTAGGCTTTACCGGCTCGTTGGGCGGCGGCCGCGCGCTCTTCGATCTTTGTGCGCAGCGTCCAGTGCCGATCCCGTTCTTTGGCGAACTGGGTTCGGTTAATCCGATGTTCCTGCTGCCCGAGGCGATGAAGGCCCGCGGTGGAGACATAGCGATCGGCTGGGCCGGTTCGTTGACTTTGGGGGCGGGGCAGTTCTGCACCAACCCAGGCATCTCGGTGGTGGTCGACAGCGCGGAAGCCGACACCTTTATCGATGCCACGACCAAGGCACTGGAGCCTATTGGCGGGCAGACCATGCTGACGGACGGCATCGCCGCAGCCTACCGCGCGGGCCGTGACCGCGTGGCCGGTACTGTTGGCGTTCAGGAGGTGCTGACCTCGGTCTGTGATCTCCGCAAGGCCACGCCATACCTTTTTGCTACCACCGGCAAGGAATGGCTGGACAACGAGGCACTGGGCGAAGAAGTCTTCGGTCCGCTTGGTTTGATCGTGCGGGTTTCAGATTTCGACGAGATGCTGCGGGTTGCTCACAGCCTGCAGGGGCAGTTGACATGCACTTTGCATCTCGACGATGGAGACACAGTCATGGGCCAGAAACTCATGCCGGTGCTTGAGCGAAAGGCAGGTCGGGTGCTGGCCAATGGCTATCCTACCGGTGTCGAAGTTTGCGACTCCATGGTGCATGGCGGGCCGTATCCGGCCTCGACCAATTTCGGCCATACCTCGGTCGGCACCATGTCGATCCGCCGCTTTCTGCGCCCGGTCAGCTATCAGAATATGCCGGACGCGCTGTTACCCGAAGACCTGCGATAGAGGCCGATCATTGTCTCATATCTGGATCGCCGTCGAGTAGGGTGCCAGCCGTCTGCCCGCAACAAGATCAGCCTTTGGCTTATGGCTGTTCCTGTTCGATCACTGGCCGGATACTTTCGGCAAGATTGCCAAGATGCTCGCCGATTCTGGCTTTGGCTTTTTGGGCGTCGCGTGCTTCGAGCGCGGCCAAGATGGCGGAGTGCTGGTTCACTACCCGATCACGGTTGCGTTTCTGTTTGGCTGACAGGAAGCGGGCGCGCCAGAGCCGCTCGAGGTAGGAGCGATACGTTGTCAGAAGTGCGTCGTTGTGAGTGGCCCGCGCGATAGCCGTGTGAAAAGCCATATCGATTTCGAACAGGTCCAAAGGGTCGAGGTGATCGTATTGTTCAGCAATCTGATCGTGAATCCCGTGGATCTCTTCGATATCGGCATCGGTGGCGTTTCGACAGGCCAGTTCGGCGGACAGGAATTCCAGCGATAGCAGGACCTCGACGGCGTCGGATACTTCCTTGAAGGTCGGTTGAGCCACAATGGGACTGCGTGAGTGGCGCAGAATGAGCAGGCCCTCTTTCGCCAGGATACGGATGGCTTCGCGCATCGGAGTGCGGCTCACTCCCAGTACAGCGGCGTTGTCGCGTTCCTTGATCGAGGCACCGGGCGCAAATTTTCCACGTAGGATGTCTCTGCGCAACTGAGCCGCGACTTGTTCTGCTAGGACTTGATCTGCCATACCGTTGGTGTTCCGCTCTCCTCAGGTTGGTGCTAGCCAGTCGACGGCACCAAGGTTTTCTGTCGATACTCGTCCAAGCTTCCTATGACAATACGACGCAGCGCTACGATATCTATATCTATTGCTGCAAAGACGCACCCTGCCTCCAGCGCCAAATCCATCAGCCCGCGGTCCGCCGACAAGAAACCTGCAGGTTTGCCAGCAGCGCGGACACGCGAAATGGACTCGGCAATTGCTGATCGCACATTCGGATGATTGGGCTCGCCGGGGTGCCCCAGACTGGCGGCAAGGTCGGCAGGGCCAATGAAGATACCGTCGACGCCCGGGGTTGCGGCGATCTCTTCGATATTGTCCATCGCTTCGCGCGTTTCGACCTGAACGATCAGGCAAATCTCGTCCCGAGCGCGAGAGAAATAATCGGGGATCGCATTGAAACGGTTGGCACGCACCGCGCCCGCGACACCGCGCAGGCCGGTGGGTGGATAGGTGACGGCCGCAGCGGCAAGACGCGCTTCTTCGGCATTCTGGACGTAGGGTACCAGAATGGTCTGTGCGCCGACGTCCAGCATCTTTTTGATTTCGGCCACGTCAAGACTGCGCACGCGCACGACCGGTTGTACCGGGTAGGGCGCCATGGACTGAAGCCCCGTAAGCACCTCTGGGACATCGCGCGCCGAATGCTCACAATCAAGCACGATCCAGTCGAGTCCGCAGCCCGCCAACATCTCATTGACGGCCGCATCACGGATCGAGTTCCACAGGCCGATTTGTATACGACCCTCAGCGATTGCGGATTTGAAACGGTTTTTGGGAAGTTCCATTATTTGCCTTTCCGGGCTCGGGCGTGTCGCGTGGTACTATGCTCCATGGCCGCGCGGGTTTCCTCTGTGGCTGATCCTTCATGTGGTTGAGGCACAACGTTGTTGGGCTTCAGAAATCGCGGGTCGATGTCGGGCTCATTCATAGAGACATCCAGACCAGCTCCCGAGATCGTGCCATTTTCCAATTGGTCGAGCCGCGCTGCCTGGTCGGAGACCGAAAAATTTCCGATGGCCAGAACTGATGTCATGTGGATTGCCTTTCGGGTCAGAGAATGTCGCTTATCCGTTCAATGGCTGCTTCAATGTTCTCTAGGCTGTTAGCATAAGAAAAGCGTAGGTACCCTTCGCCCCATGCGCCGAATGAAGTGCCGGCAATGGTAGCCACACCAGCCTCGTTCAGGAAGAGGTCCTGTGCTGCGCGCGAGCTCAGCCCGGTGTCTTCGATGTTCGGGAAGGCGTAAAAGGCCCCACCGGGATCGGCACATCGGAAGCCCGGAAGTTCGTTCAGCGCTTGCACGATAAATTGGCGTCGCTCGTCGAATTCGGCCAGCATTGTATCGACTGCATCCTGCGGACCTTCCAGTGCGGCAATACCTGCGAACTGAGTAGCCGCGTTCACACAGGAATGATCGTTGATACAAAGTCGCGTGACATGGTCGACCATTGCATCGGGCCAAACCGCATAGCCCAACCGCCAACCGGTCATGGCATAAGTTTTGGACCAGCCATCCAGCATGATCAGCCGGTCGCGGATTTCGGGGAACTGCAGCAGGCTAACATGGCGACGTCCGCCGTAGAGCAGCCGCGAATAGATCTCGTCGGACATGATTGCCACATGTGGATGGGCCTCAAGCCCCTTAACCAGCTTGGTAATTTCCTCACGCGGGGTGACGCCGCCAGTAGGGTTGGCCGGGCTGTTGATAATGATCAGACGCGTGTTGGCTGTGATCTGCTCCAGAACTTTCTCAGCGTCAAAGGCAAAGCCGTTTGCCTCTTCGAGTGCAATAGGCACAGGGGTCGCGCCAGAATAGCGGATCACTGATTCATAGATCGGGAATCCGGGGTTTGGATACATGATCTCGGCACCTGGCTCGCCGAAGAGCAGAACCGCGAAAAACATCGTCGGCTTGCCGCCGGGTACGACTATCACGTTGTCGGGGTTTACCTCGGTTCCATGCCGGCGGTGAAGGTCTGCGGCGACAGCTTCGCGCAGTTGCGGCAGGCCGTTGGCCGGTGTGTAACCATGCGCGCCATCCCTCAGCGCCTTGATCCCTGCCTCGACGATATGCTCAGGCGTGCGAAAGTCGGGTTGGCCGATGCCAAGGTTTATGATGTCACGCCCTTCAGTAGCAAGGGCTTGCGCGCGGGCCAGTACCTCGAAGGCGGACTCGGTGCCGAGTCGATGGATGGATTGAGCGAACTGCAATTTTGAAGTCATAAGGTTGATTGCTCTTTGTAGGTGGCTAGCCAGCCCAGTCCTTCTTCGGTGCTGGCTCCGCGGGGTTTGTATTCGGCACCGATCGGTCCAGAGAATCCCATGTCGCGGATGGCGGCAATCAGGTTGCGATAATGTACCTCGCCTCCGTCAGGCTCGCCCCGGTCAGGGACCGCGGCGATTTGGATGTGGCCGACCACGTCGATGTGGCGTCGCAGTCGTTCAGTCAGGTCGCCCTGCATGATTTGTGTGTGGTAGCAGTCAAACATCAATTCTAGATTGTCTTTCCCGAGTGTTGCGATCAGTTCCGCCGCCGTTTCGACTTTAGACAGATGATAGCCGGGCACGTCGCGGTGGTTGATCGGCTCGATCAGAACCGACATGCCCCGAGCGGCGGCCACGTCACAGGCATAGGCCAAGTTATCGCGATAGGTGGCCTCGGCCTGTGCGCCGCCGCCGGTCCTACCTGCCATGACGTGCACCTTGGCGGCGCCAATTTCGGCGCCGTAGGACACCGCTTGGTCTATCGCAGCGCGGGCTTCAGCCTCTCTGCCGGGCAGGGCGCTCAGGCCGAAGTCTCCAGCCTCGACGTCGCCGGGAACCGTATTTAATCCCAGCATAGGCAAGCCAGATTCTTTGAGAGCGGCCTTAACTTCAGTTGCTGGGGTATCGTAAGGGAAATGACATTCCACTGCGTCGAACCCGTTCCTGGCGGCGGCGTGAATGCGCTCTGTCAACTGCCGCTCGGTGAACAGAAACCCTAGATTCGCGGAAAACATTAGCGCCTCATCAATTTGGTATACCAAATGAATGACCATTAATGTCCACCATGTCAATCGGGTTGGAGGGAACACATAGAGGGAAGTACAAAATGCCCCCTGCAGGATTGGCGATTTTACCCAGCTGGGAGATTGGCTGGTTTGGTGGAAAGGTGGTCCTTTAACTGTCACAGTAAGGCGGAGAGGCCCTCATGCAAAGGGTCAAGGGGGATGTCCTCCGATCGCCTCCGTTAAGTTCTTCGCCGCATTCGCGACGAGTCCACCGAGTTCATGAATTGCGTTCTTTGGAACGCGGAAGGTCGGAGCGGAAACCGAAAGTCCCGCAATTGGAACTTGAAACGGATCGTAGATCGCGGCCGCCACGCAGCGCATTCCGTCGGTTCGTTCTTCATCGTCAAATGAGAAACCGCGTTCCCGCGTCCGGGAAAGTTCTTCGGTCAACTCCTTCGGGTCCGTGATTGTGTTAGCGGTGAACCTCTGCAACCCCACTCTCTCGACGATACCGGCCACATGTTCCAGGGAATACTCTGCCAGCAGAGCCTTGCCGATTCCGGATGAATGCATCGGGTTGCGGGTGCCAGGTGGAAAAAAGGCCCGAATGGTTTGGTGAGTTTCAACCTGTGAGACGAACAGTACCTGATCGTGATTTTCAATCCCGAGATTGGCAGTTTCGTTCGTCGCCTGCATAAGTTTTTGCATGATCGGGCGACTTTGTTCCAACAGGTTATTCTGCCTAAGGAATCTGCTTCCAATGCGAAACGCCCCCGGTCCGATGCGCCAAAGTTGTGTCTGCGGGTTCAGGCTGACCATGTCATGCTGAGCGAATGTGGTGAGGGCGCGATAGACCGTTGATACCGGTTGGTCAGAGCGGTCTGCGAGTTCTGACAGAGATAAATTATCGGATGTCGACAATTCGGCGAGGATTCCGAGTGCCCGATCCAGCGATTTGATGGTGTTCTGTTCCGTCTTGTCGTGGAACGCCCTAGGGCGTCCACGAGCCCTCTTACTTGCCTCATCCATCTTTTTACCTCAGCCAAGATTTCTGTTTCGGATGCAGGCACTTTTTATTTTTCATTTT
>CAYFXM010000067.1:0-10654 GCA_964346965.1 uncultured Actibacterium sp.
ATCGGCTGCAAGCTGTGCTCCTGGGCCTGCCCCTATGGCGCGCGGGAATATGACTATGACCACGGGGTGATGAAGAAATGCACGCTCTGCGTCGACCGGATCTACAACGAGAACCTGCCCGAAGAAGACCGCGTTCCCGCCTGCGTCCGGGCCTGCCCGACCGGGGCCCGCGCCTTTGGCGATCTGGGCGACCCGGAAAGCGAGGTCTCGCAATCCGTGGCCGAGAGGGGCGGGTTCAACCTGCTCGATGAATTTGGCTACAAACCCGTGAACAAATACCTGCCGCCGCGCATCAATAGCGTCGAGGCCGCGCCCCCCGCCGAAGAGCCCGCCGCCCCCGACGGATCCAAACTCGAAAAACTGTTCGCCTGGGCGGACAAAGCCCTGTCACGCTAGGAGGCCCAGAAGATGCATCCAGCCTATTCCGTTATCGTCTTCACCACCTCGTCCGGCGCGGGCTATGGCCTGCTGTTCTGGCTGTCGCTGGCTCATATTGCCGGGCTGCTGCCCGCTGAGGGATGGCTGCCCTTCTTCAGCGTGGCCGTGGCGCTGGCGCTGATCACCGTGGGCCTTTTGTCCTCGACCCTGCACCTTGGTCATCCTGAACGCGCCATCGGCGCTTTCTCGCAATGGCGGTCCTCGTGGCTGTCGCGTGAAGGGGTGGCAGCGGTCTTTACCTATATCCCGGCAGGGCTGTTGGCGCTGATCTGGCTGGTGGGAATCGAAACAGGGGCAACGCAGTTGCTGGCCTTCCTCTCGGCAATTGGGGCCGTCGCCACGGTCTATTGCACCGGTATGATCTACGGCTCGCTACGCACCATCCGGCAGTGGCACAAGGGGCTGACGCCCTTGGTCTACCTGATGCTTGGCTCTGCGACCGGCGCGCTGCTGCTGGCGGTCCTGATGGCGCTGTTCGGCGCGACCGCAAGTTGGGCTGCTGGTCTGGTTCTGGTCAATCTGGTCGTTGCCGGAGCACTGAAGCTGAGCTACTGGCGCCAGATCGACGCCGACCCCGGCCAATACACCACCGAAATGGCGACCGGGCTTGGTGGCGAGGGCGGCTCCGTCCGCCCGCTAGATCCGCCCCACACCCGACCGAACTTCGTCATGCGCGAAATGGGCTATCAGGTCGCCCGCAAACACGCACAGTCGCTGCGACGCCTCGCGGCGATGGCCCTGTTCGCCGCTCCGATTGCAGCAGTTTTGGTCGCAATGCTGGCCCCGGGCGGCGCCACAGTCCTCTACCTGGTCGCGGCCCTCGCCGCCACCTGGGGGGTCGTCACCGAACGATGGCTTTTCTTCGCCGAGGCCGAACACATCAGCCAGCTATTCTATGGCGCGAAACGGGCTTAATTGGTAGGAAGTGAATTCGAAGCGACCAAATCAGGGTTGCCCGCCACCTCAAACGCCATACCTTGCCATGAACATCTCGACCGCACCTGTCAGGACGCGGTCGAGTTCTTCTTGTGAAAACCGGGTCTGAACACCGCACAGGATGCGCGACATGATCGTCGTCTTGCAAAGCTCTGCGAACTGGTCGGCGGCCAGGTCCATATCCTCGATCTGCAACTGTCCCGCCGCGACAGCTTCTTTCAGGTAGGCCACAAGATGGTTACGCACCAGCTGCGGCCCGGATTCGTAGAATTGGCAGCCCAACTCGGGAAACCGCCTGGACTCTGCAGAACAGAGCGTCAGCAACGCCACGCCCAGCTCTGACGTCAGGAACCCCATCAGGTGTTCGCCCGCAATCCGCAAGGCTTTCTCGGGGGGATCGTTCGGGTTAAGGCTGTTTAAGGCATGGTCTGCCTGTCGGCATGTTTCAACCCGTGTGACCTCTGCAAATAACAACCGCTTGTCTGGGAAATAACTGTAGAGCGTCGCTTTCGAAACCCCGGCCGCGCGCGCAATATCGTCGACGCTTGCGCCTTCGAAACCATCCTGGATAAAGACCTTTCTGGCCCCCTCCAATACTTGGTCAAATTTTCGGCCTCGTGTGATGCCCTCATTCATGACTTGTGCCAGACTAGTATCCCCTTGAAAGGTTATAGTTGCGACCGAGTACTGGAAACAAGCCTGCCCGCGCGGCACCTTTCAGGGATCTCGGAGGCGGTGGAAGATCCGGTCTGTTTCAGCATGTGGTTTCTCAGGCCTAGTGATGTGAGGGAAAGAGACGTCTAAAGCACAGGCTGGAGCCTGAGAGGCAACCAACAAGATTGCAGAAAATAAACTATCCAGTTTGCTTTTTCAGATTGTCCTTTCCCGCAAGGTGATTACGCTGCAGGCGAAGACAAGGAGCAGCCATGATCCCCGGCATCCAAAACCGCAAGCGCTTCGCTGATTTGACCGAGCAAGAGGTTCTGGCCCTCGCGATATCCTCGGAGGAGGACGACGCCCGCATTTATCGGAGCTTCGCCGAAATGCTGCGCCCTGCTTACCCGGACTCGGCGGCGATCTTCGAGGACATGGCGGTGGAGGAAGATCAGCATCGTCAGTGGTTGATTGACCGCCACAAGGCGCAATTCGGCGATACCATCCCCCTGATCCGACGCGAGCACGTGTCCGGGTTTCATACGCGTCGCCCGGTCTGGCTGACCGCAAACCTCAGTCTCGATGCCATCCGGGCCGAAGCCGAGCGGATGGAGCACGATGCGCAGCGTTTCTATGAAACTGCCGCAAAAGCTGCGACCAACGCAGATACCCGCGCACTTCTGGGGGACTTGGCCGCCGCCGAGGGCCAGCATTCGGACAAGGCCGGGGAGCTGACCGAGGAACATCTGGATGAAGAAGCCCGGGGGAGCGAGGATCGCGAAGCGCATCGGCGCTTTGTGCTGACTTGGGTGCAGCCGGGATTGGCAGGCCTGATGGACGGGTCGGTTTCGACCCTTGCACCAATCTTCGCGACGGCCTTTGCGACGCAGGATACCTGGACAACCTTTCTAGTCGGTCTTGCCGCCTCGGTCGGTGCCGGTATTTCGATGGGCTTTACCGAAGCCGCCTCGGATGACGGGGAAATCTCGGGGCGTGGTTCCCCGATCAAACGCGGGTTCGCCTCTGGCATCATGACGACTATCGGCGGGTTGGGTCATGCCCTGCCCTACCTGATCCCGGATTTCTGGACCGCGACAACCATCGCCTTCATTGTCGTGTTCATCGAACTTTGGGCGATCGCGTGGATTCAGAACCGCTTCATGCAGACCCCCTTCATGCGCGCAGCCTTTCAGGTCGTTGTCGGCGGTGCGCTGGTCTTTGCGGCCGGTGCCTTGATCGGAAGCGGCTAGATGCTCGCAGTTTTCCTGAAGACCCTGCCCTTCTTCCTGATGATTGGGCTGGGATATGGCGCAGGTCGCACACGGTTCTTCGGGCCCGAGGCCACCGCTGCGCTGACCAAGTTCGTGTTCTACTTTGCGCTTTCGGCGATGCTGTTCAGATTCTCGGCAAACCTGTCGCTATCAGAAGTGCTCGACTGGAATTTCGTCGCTGCCTATCTCAGTGGATGCATCGTCGTCTACATTCTGGCCACTGCCGTCGCTATGTTCCGGGGCTGCAAAACCGCCGAGGCGGCGGTCGAGGCGCAATGCGCGGTTATTGGCAACGTCGGGTTCCTCGGCATCCCCATGCTGACCTTGTTGATGGGGGAGGCAGCCATCGGCCCGGTCATGCTGATGTTGGCCACCGACCTGATCGTCTTCTCCAGCATGATCGTGATCCTGATTACTGGGTCGCGTGATGGGAGGGTCTCGATTCGCGTCTTAAAAACCGTCGGGCTTGGGCTACTGTCGAACCCAATGATCGTGGCAATCGCGCTTGGGCTTGGGTGGTCCGCGATGTCCTTCCCGATCCCAAACCCGATGAACGAGTTCCTGACCATCTTGGGTTCTGCGGCCACTCCGGGTGCACTCTTTGCTATTGGAGCATCTCTGGCAGGGAAATCCGCCGAACGGATCGAGGTCGCGGGCTGGATCGCTTTTGCCAAGCTGATCCTGCATCCGGCTGCCGTGGCCGTCTTTGCGCTCATCGTTTTCCCGGTGGACGCCTATGCCGCATCAGTCATGATCGCAGGAGCCTCTTTGCCCGTGGCCGGAAATATTTTCATCCTTGCTCAGCACTATGGGGTTGCGCCACAACGCGTGTCGGCATCGATCCTGATCTCAACAACGATCAGCGTCGTGACGGTGACCGCGGTAATCGCGATGGTGACGGCCGTCCCATGATCTATGTCGATGCAGATGCCTGCCCGGTGAAAGCCGAGGTCGAGCGGGTCGCGACGCGGCGGCGGGTCGAGGTGCGGATGGTGGCCAACGGCGGGTTGCGCCCATCACAGAACCCGCTGATCCAGATGATCTATGTGCCGGATGGACCGGACGAGGCGGACAAGTGGATCGCAGACCAAGCCGGAAAGGGCGATGTCGTTGTCACCGCGGATATCCCGCTTGCCGCCAAGGCGGTCGAAGCAGGTGCGCGGGTGTTGAACCACAACGGCGAGTCATTCACCCCGGCCAATATCGGCAATATATTGGCGACGCGCGATCTGATGGCGGACCTGCGGGCCGCCGACCCGTTCCGGCAAGGGGGTGGCAAGCCGTTTTCCAAAGCCGACCGCAACCGGTTTCTGGATGCGCTGGACCGCGCGCTGTCCTTTGCCGCGAGGGACCTGCAATGACCGACGTACAAGCGGTGGTGTTCGACATCGGCCGTGTCCTGATTGAATGGGACCCGGAGCGCGCCTACGACCGAAACATTGGCCGGCAGCGGCGGAAAGAGCTGTTCGCCGCCGTCGACCTCCACGGTATGAACGACAAGATCGATCTCGGTCTGAATATCTTGGACCTCATTGCCGAAGAAGCTGCCGCGCACCCGGAATTCGCCGACGAAATCCGCATGTGGCACGACAATTGGCTGGACATGGCCAGCCCCGACATTCCCCGGTCGGCCCATCTGCTGCGGCAGCTAAGGGCCAAGGGGGTTCCCGTCTTTGCGCTAACCAATTTCGGTGTTCAAACCT
Organism: uncultured Actibacterium sp.; assembly: GCA_964346965.1. Taxonomy (GTDB): domain Bacteria; phylum Pseudomonadota; class Alphaproteobacteria; order Rhodobacterales; family Rhodobacteraceae; genus Actibacterium_B. The sequence goes on from CAYFXM010000067.1 coordinate 5,003, forward strand.
TCGAGATCGCCGAAGCGGCCTATCCGGTTTTCAAGGAATTCGACCAGCGGTTCATCTCGGGCCGCCTCAAGGTCATGAAGCCCGACCCGCGTATTTATGAAATTCTGGAAACGCAGACTGGCGTTCCGCCGCGGAGACTTCTGTTCATCGACGACAAACCTGAGAACATTGCCGCGGCTGCCGCCCGGGGTTGGCAGACACATCTGTTCGAGGGGCCGCAAGGCCTTGCAGATCGCCTCGTGGAAATTGACTTGCTGGACACGCCCGATCTGGATTAAGCGGCTGCCGCTTTCATCGGGCGCTCGCGCACCGGCAGGTGCACGATCGCCGAGAAGGCACCGACGCCGACGCCGACCCACCACACCAGTGTGTAGTTGCCATAGAGGTCATAGAGCCGTCCGCCCAGCCAAACGCCGATGAAGGCGCCAAGCTGGTGCGAGAAGAAGACGATGCCGTACAACGTTCCCATGTAGCGCAGCCCATAGATATAGGCGACAAGGCCGCTGGTCAGCGGAACGGTCGCCAACCACAGCGCGCCCATGACAACCGAGAACACGATGACCGAGGTCGGCGTGATCGGCATCATGATGAACGCCGCCGCCGCAATAGTCCTTCCCAGATAAATACCAGCCAACAGGTATTTGCGCGTATAGCGCTTACCCAGCCAGCCCGCCGTGACCGTTCCGACGATATTCGCTAGACCAATGATCGCGATCGACCGTTTCGCCTTCTACGATCGCGCCCGGCAGGCGTATGCGGTAATCCAGACCAGCGAGCGGCGATTCTACGCCGACGTTGTGCTGACCCCGATCCCTGCCAGAATGCCGGTCGGGTCGATGGCCCCGCACATCTCGGTCACGAAGGCCGGGAAATGGGCGGTGATGAAGGCCAGTTGATAGCCACAAGAGAAAAACCCAAGGAAGATCAGGGAATAGGAGGGATCGCGAAAGGCTTTTCGCAGGATATCTCCCATGCTTTCTTCCAGCTCGGCTTTGCTGGCGGCCTCTGGCGCGCGCATCATTGGGAGCGCGAAGAGTGACAGCAAGATAAACGCGGCGAAAGCAAGAAACACCTCTTGCCAACTCATGAAGCTAAGCATCCATTCGGCCACCGGCGCGCCGATCACCTGACCAGCGGAACCCGCCGCTGTGGCAATGCCGAGTGCCATCGAGCGGTGCTCGGCACTGGTGGCACAACCAACAGCCGCAAGAAAGACACCAAACCCGGTCCCGGCGATGCCGAAGCCGACCAGGATTTCCAGAAGCTGATGCTGTCCCGGCGTGATCGCATAGGACGACAGGATCAACCCCACGGCATAAGTCAGAGCACCGAGAACGATCGCCCGGCGGTCACCGAATTTTTCGGCAATCGCCCCGAAAAGTGGCTGACCAATCCCCCAAAACAGGTTCTGGATCGCGATGGCAAAAGAGAAGTCTGCCCGCGGCCAGCCAAATTCGGTCGAGATCGGGATTTGGAACACACCAAAGCTCGCCCGAATTGCGAATCCCACCATCATGATAATGCAACCGCCGATCAAAACGGGGGTAAACAGACGAGATTGCGACTGGGTCATGCGGGCCTCCAATCCCGCGAAGAGTGGGCCACGAACCTCAACCGGTCAAACAATAAAATGTGCGGCACAGCTTCAGCTTTTCTTATCTATCCAGTCGGTTTAAGGCAGAAGGCATGACCGAAACGCTGCACGACATCTATAACCAGCGCATCGCGGCTGGCGAAATTCACGAAGATCAGGCGCAGATCGCCCTGCTTGGTCTGTTCGAAAACCTCCGAGAGGCGCTTCAGGACGCCCCGAAAGAAAGCACGGGTCGTTCGCTCTTCAGACGTAAAAAAGCTGCACCGCCTCCTGCGCAAAAGGGCATTTACGTCTGGGGCGGTGTTGGTCGCGGCAAGTCGATGATCATGGACCTGTTCTTCGATCATGTCGACATTGCAGGCAAACGACGTGTACATTTCCACGCCTTCATGCAAGAAGTTCACGCGGCCCTGCACAAGGTACGGAAATCCGGAGCTGACGACCCGTTAAAAACCGTCGCCGAAGACATGACCCGTGACCTGCGGCTTCTATGTTTCGACGAGATGCAGATTACCGACATTACCGATGCCATGTTGGTGGGGAGGCTGTTTGATCTGTTGTTCGCCAGCGGCGTGACCATCGTCACAACCTCGAACCGCGTTCCAGACGACCTGTACAAGGACGGGCTGCAGCGCGAGCGCTTTGTCCCTTTCATCGAACTCATCAAAGACCGGTTGACGGTTTTCGAATTGGTCTCGGACACAGACTATCGCCAGAACCGCCTGACCGGGCAGCGAGTGTATTTCTCTCCAGCCGGTGCCGAGGCGCGTGCCGCGATTGACGAAGTCTGGAACGATCTGGCTGCAGGCACCCACGACCCGCTGGTCCTGACGGTCAAAGGAAGGGCCGTGGAACTACCCTCCTATCATAACGGCATGGCGCGGGCCTCTTTCTGGGAGCTCTGTGGCAAGATGCTGGGTCCGGGGGATTATCTGGCCATTGCCGAGGCGGTTCGCCTGCTGGTGCTGGAAGACATCCCGCAATTGGGCCGCAACAATTTCAACGAGGCCAAGCGTTTCGTCACCCTGATCGACGCGCTGTATGAAGCCAAAGTCCGCCTGATCGCTTCGGCGGCCGCAGAACCAGAGATGCTGTATGTCGAGGGCACAGGTTCGTTTGAATTCGAACGCACCGCCAGCCGCCTTCGCGAAATGCAGGACAAGGACTGGGGGCTGAGCTAGCTGCCGGTATCAATCCGACTCTTCCTCTGCCAGATCGCGATGCCGCTCCGGTCGCCATTCGGCGGCCTCGATCTGCCGCATGCGCTCTGCAATTCGCCATAGATGATAGGCTGTGCGCTGCAACCACCGCGCAGAATCTAGCCGGAGGTTCAAGTCAGTCGGGTCCTTCTGGTCGCGACCAATATTGTGGATTTCCCTCCCCCGAAACTGCCACCTGAAACTGCGCATGTCTTTTCGAAGGACGTCTGTCCGAGCAGAGAGTTCCTCAAACCCGCTCAACTCGCGATCAGACGCAAGAACATCCAACAATTCATCGGATCGCTCCCGAAGCGCCGGATAGCGACGCACAGTCTGGATTCGTTGGTCCTGCGTGAGCCTGTGATGCAGGCGCCCCAGGTGATCGAGTGTAAAGAGCAGGTTGAACTGCCGGTCCTGATCAAGGCTGTCAGCGTCCGTCGCGATCGACTCGACATATCGCCTCGCCTTTGTAAGCGCGTCTAGGAATTGTTGTTTTTCTTCCCCGTTATACTCTTGCGTCCGCCCCGTGAGTTTTGCTTCGAGATCGCCGAAAAGGTTCTTCGCGATTAACTTGGTGGTCGCGATCGACGCGTCCAGTGCGGCCTTTGGATCGCTGAGAAGTTGACGCTCCAGATGACGGGTAAGGTCTGCCTCGTGCTCCGGGATTAGCCAGATGACGAACCGCGCGAAGATGCCGGTGACACCAAGAATGGCCAGAACGCCAATGAAATTGAATGTGGTATGGAAGCCGACAAGGGCGATTTGCGGGTCAATGGAGAACCCGCTCGCCCATTCGGACTCCAGCATCCAACCGATCGGATAGAGCAGAGCAAAGGCCAAGCCGCCCGTCAGCAGGTTATAGATCACATGCGCCGATCCAGTGCGCCGGGCTGCGGTCGCGCCTCCAACTGTTGCGATCAGGGCTGTGACCGTTGTGCCGACGTCCATGCCGATGACCAGAGCCGCCGCTTGCGGCAGGTTAATTGCACCGACCGACAGGGCTGCGAGCGCGCTTGCCACGCCCGCACTCGACGATTGGGTGACGATCGTCATGAGCACACCCAACAGCACAAGCTGAAGCCGCCCCAGAAACGTGTCGGATGGGAATCTTTCAGGCGTTACGATATCGCGGAAGGCGACCATTCCTTCCTTCAGGCCTTCGATCCCGAGGAACAGGATGCCAAATCCCGCCAGCGCCCATCCCACGCCTTTCCAGTTCGCGGGCGCAAACATCTTCATGAAGACACCAAGAAGGATGAACGGCGTTAGGAACGTGCCCAGGTTCAGCTTGAAACCCAAAAGGGCTACGAGCCACCCGGTCAGCGTGGTGCCTATATTGGCTCCGAAAATGATCCCGAGCGATTGTTGGAAGGTCATCAGCCCCGCCGCAACAAACCCGACCGCAGCCACGGTTGTCGCGCTTGAGGACTGTACCATCGCCGTGGTCAAAGCTCCGGCGATTGCGCCTTTAGTTGGATTGTCCGTCGATTGCCGCAAGATGCTGCGTAACCGCCCGCCCGCAAGCGTACGGAGACCTTCGGTCAACATCGTCATACCGACAGGAAACAGGCCCAACCCGCCAATCGCCAGCGGCAACGTGGTAAGCATTTCGCCCCCAACCTAGAAATCAGCACCGTCCTGTTCGCTGCGGCTCTGAATTAAAAATACCAGATCGTATGATTGGGATTCTGCTTGGATTCCGGGAAGGCCGTCAAGGCTAGGGACGTGCGTCACATGGTTTCGTGCTTCGGGGTAACGACAGGTGGAATAAGTCGTGCTGGCTTCACGACCGCGGGATCACTCCACAATCCTGAAGACTTCCCAACGTGTAGACCCGGGAACGATCACCTCTCCCATTTCGCGGCCCCAATCCTCGTGGATCGTAACTGTCGCGATCTTGTCGAAGAACTGCTGAAGATCATCCAAACCGTCGATTTCAAACTCGGTCTCCACCAGCCCTTCGCTGCCCCCAACCGATCCGGTAATCATTCTTTCTTTGGAGACATCAATATTGGTCTGAGACCCTACTTCGGCATTCCAGCGTTTGATCAGCTCGATCGCCCGTTGCTTTTGCCCAAAATTGGCGGTGAACTGCCAGCGTGCAATCATCATGGTATTACTCCTCGGTTAGTTAGCGCCAACCGCCCGATAGTACGCCCGAGGAAACAACGGAGACTTCTCTCCACGATTTTTATCTTAGCAGACAATGCCTTGGTTCGCCACGCTTCCGCATGTCACACCCAGTCCAGCACCACCTTGCCGCTGGCGCCCGAGCGCATCACTTCGAAGCCTTCGACAAAGTCGTCGACCTTGAACCGATGGGTAATGACACCACGCACGTCCAACCCATTTTGCAGCATGGCAATCATCTTGTACCACGTCTCGAAAATCTCACGCCCGTAGACGCCCTTGATCGTGATCGCCTTGAACACGATCTTCGACCAGTCGACCGGCGATTTGCCCGGCGGAATTCCCAGCATCGCGATACGTCCACCCATGACGAGATTCTCGACCATCTGGTCCAAGGCACGCTGATTGCCCGACATCTCCAGTCCGACGTCAAAGCCCTCTTGCATCTTCAACGCGCCCTCGACCTCGCGCAGCTCTTGCGAGGCGACATTGACCGGAACAACGTCCACCACCCGTGCCGCAAGGTCCACGATCGCGACGTTGGACAGGACGTGTGTTCGGCTTTCGCCATGGTCGCCTTTGAGGACGGACCTGGCTCCCCAGCCTATGCGTTGTTCATAGAGGCGGAGGATCAACCAGACGTGGTACTACGGCGTTTGGGCGCTGAGCTGGAGGAGGCGCTCCAGGACAACTACCACTACCAGTACTGCCGCGATCTTGGGCAGTTGG
>CAYFXM010000067.1:10664-12693 GCA_964346965.1 uncultured Actibacterium sp.
CGACATTGACCGGAACAACGTCTACCACCCGTGCCGCCAGGTCCAGCCGGTCCTGATTAACATCGGTGATCACCACGTGCCGCGCCCCGACGTGACGCGCAACGGCCGCGGCCATGATCCCAATCGGGCCCGCACCGGTAATCAAGACGTCCTCGCCCACGAGATCAAAACTCAGCGCTGTGTGAACCGCGTTGCCAAGCGGATCGAGGATCGCTCCGATTTCATCGTCGATCTCGTCGGGTAAAGGAACAACGTTAAATGCGGGCAACGCGAGGTATTCCGCAAAGGCCCCTTGTTCGTTGACACCAATTCCGCGTGTCTCGGGGTCCAGATGAAATTTGCCGGCGCGGCTTTGTCGGCTTTGATGGCCGATCAGGTGTCCTTCGCCGGAACAGCGCTGCCCGATCTCCAATCCATCGACGTCTTTGCCAAGCTCGACAATCTCGCCCGCAAATTCGTGGCCGGTCACCAACGGTATCGGGACCGTCTTTGCCGCCCAGTCGTCCCAATTCCAGATATGGATATCGGTGCCGCAGATCCCGGTCTTGTTGATCTTGATCAGCACTTCATCAGGCTTGATCTCGGGAACGGGACGACGCTCCATCCACAGGCCGGGTTCGGGGCGGGCCTTTACAAGTGCCTTCATCTCATTGCTCATGCCAGAACTCCCGTCGCGCGGCCGGCGGCCTCGAAGGCGGACAGCGCTTCGTCAAGATCATCGCGGGTCAGGGCCGCGCTCATTTGGGTGCGTATGCGAGCCTGACCATGGGGGACAACAGGAAAGAAAAACCCGGCGACATAGACACCCCGCTTGAAAAGCTCTGCCGCCATGTCCTGACTGAGCTTTGCATCGCCCAGCATCACCGGGATGATCGGATGTTCTCCGGGCAGTAGGTCAAACCCCAATCGTTTAAGTCCTTCCCGCCAATGGGCGGCATTGTCGAACAGCTGGCCACGAAGGTCGTCGCCCTCTTCCACCAGTCGCAGCGCCTCTGTCCCGGCGGCCACCACCGAGGGCGGCAGGGCATTGGAGAACAGATAGGGCCGGGCGCGCTGGCGCAGCAGGTCGATGACCGGTTGCGGTCCAGCGATGTATCCGCCGATGGCCCCGCCCAATGCCTTGCCAAGGGTTCCGGTCAGGATGTCGACATCGACCCCATGATGCGCTGGTGTCCCCTGGCCCTTGGGCCCCATGAAGCCGGTCGCGTGGCAATCATCAACCATCACAACCGCGTCGTACCGTTTGGCCAGCGCTGTAATCTCGGGCAGTGGTGCCAGATAGCCATCCATGCTGAACACGCCGTCGGTCGCGATCATGACATGCCGCGCTCCATCGGCGCGGGCCGTTTTCAATTGCGTCTCCAAATCGTCCATATCGGCATTTGCATATCGATAGCGTTTTGCCTTGCAGAGTCGGATACCGTCAATGATCGAGGCATGGTTCAGCGCATCTGAAATTACGGCGTCCTCCGGCCCAAGCAGAGGTTCGAACAACGCACCGTTCGCATCGAAACAGGCGGCAAACAGAATGCTGTCGTCCTTGCCCAGAAACCGCGCCAGCGCCTGTTCCAGCTCTCGATGCAAATCCTGCGTCCCGCAGATAAACCGAACCGAAGCCATCCCATAACCATGATCCGACATCGCCGTCCGGGCCGCCTCGATCAAAGCAGGATGGTTCGCCAGCCCAAGGTAGTTGTTGGCGCAAAGGTTGATAACTTCGCGTCCTCCGACCTCTACCCGACCGCTTTGGGGAGAGGTGATCAGGTGTTCTCGTTTGTACAGCCCCTGCGACTCGATTTCGGACAGGGTGCTGCTTAGTTCTTGAAAAAATCGTTCGGACATTGGGACCTCAGAGCTTTGTTTCAGCCTAAGCCCGGTTGGCCACGGCGCGCAAATGACGATTTTACGGGAAAACTAAAAAATTCCTGCGCCCGAACGACGCGGTCGGCCAGAAAACCATTTCTGAATCGCTGACCCCCGTTTTAGGCTCGCAGATGGCTAATACCCGCCAGATCAGGGAGAGAGAATT
>CAYFXM010000068.1:0-12631 GCA_964346965.1 uncultured Actibacterium sp.
GCTTGGGTTTTGAAAGCGTCCTGAGCAGCGCTCATGTCAACCGGGAAAGCACCCAGCATGTCTTGGACCAGCTTGTTAAAGTCTTGTGCGTTAGCCATGGTATCTCTCCTAAAAAGCTTATGGCATCTGTTGTTGTAGGCGCCGTGTCTTTCTGCGTCTGCACAATGATATACATGCCGCATCGCAGCATTTCAAGATTTTTTTTGCTGCAGTGCAGAAAAACTTTTCTTCAGGAGATAAAGTCTTTATTTTCCAACCACATAAGTTCCAGGAGCGGGGCAAATTGGGGGATTTTCCGGCCCTCCGGGTTCTCTTGCCTCAACAAGTTTACCCGAATTTTTCCGCAACCATGATTCCCAACGAGGCCACCAAGAGCCTTCATTATAGGTCGCAGTCTCCAACCAGGTCTCTGGATCCGTGATCGCCCCATCGCTCGAATAGTGGCCGTATTTCTTCTTCGAAGGGGGATTGATAATTCCCGCGATGTGCCCGCTTTCGGACAATAGAAACGTCTTGCTTCGGCTTCCCATTTGCCGAACGCCGTTGAAGCAGGCTTTCCAAGCGGCAATGTGATCGGTTTCGCAAGCAATAGAACAGACCGGAACTTTCACGTCCTTAAGCGACAGCTTATGACCGTCGATCTCATATTCGCCGGTTGCCAGCTTGTTGTCCTGACAAAGCCATCTCAGATACTCGACGGCCATCCGTGCGGGCAGGTTGGTGGAATCGCCATTCCAGTACAGAAGGTCGAAGGCTGGAGGGGCCTCACCCATCATGTAGCTGCGGATCGCAGGGGAATAGATCAGGTCATTCGCGCGTAGGAACGAAAAGGTCCGCGACATGATATAAGACTGCAGGCAGCCCTTTTCGGTTACCTCTTCCTCGATTGCATCAACAAAATCGTCTCCGAGGAATACTTCGAATTCCCCCTGATCCGAAAAATCGGTCAGGGTTGTAAAAAACGTGGCCGACTTGATCGACTTGTCACCAAGTTTCTCATTGAGGGCGAGCGTCAGGGACAAGGTCGTGCCAGCGATGCAATAGCCAACCGCATTGACCTTGGATTGACCGGTAATCTTCTTGGCCTGTTCAATCGCTGTCTGATATCCCTCTTTGACGTAGGTATCGACCCCCACATCCGCGAGATTCAGGTCGGGATTGACCCAGGACACCACAAACAGCGTGTACCCCTGATCGACGATCCACTTGATCAGAGAGTTCTTCTCTTTCAGATCGAGCACGTAAAACTTGTTGATCCAGGGCGGGAAGATCACCAACGGAATCTCCCGGACCTTTTCGGTCGTCGGGGAGTATTGGATCAGTTCAAACAGGCGATTTCGAAAGACGACCTGCCCCGGGGTGGTTGCGATGTTCTCGCCAACCGAAAACGCGCCCTTGTCGGCCAACGTCACCAGTAGTTCACCGTCATTGGCTTCGATATCGCTGACAAGGTTCTCCAGCCCTTTCACCAGCGATTCGCCGTCTGTAGCCACCGCTTTCTCCAAAGCATCCGGGTTGGTCGCCAGGAAATTGGTCGGAGCCATCAAGTCCACAATCTGTTGGGTGAAATACTCCAACCGCTTCCGATCACCAGCTTCCAGCCCCTCTATGTTCTTAACACTGTCAGCGATCGCCTGGCTCGAGAACATGTACTGCTGTTTAACGAAGTTGAAATAGGGATGCGACTGCCAGAGAGGATTCGAGAAACGGCGATCTGCAGGGGTCTTGTCTTCAGGTGCTGTCAGTTTCCCTGTTGCCAGTGCCTCCTGCGCTTCCATGAAATGTTGGACCGCTTTGCTCCAATAGCTCACCTGATGCTCAAAAATCTTCGACGGATTATTGATCGCATCCTGCATATAGGCAGCCGACGCCTTGATCATCAGGTCGGGCTGCGGTCCCTGAAGACCGGGATTCGCCATGCGTTTATTGGCCAGTGCGGTCATCAAACGCTCTGACAGAACCTCAATTTTCTTAAGATTCCGCTGCATTGCAGAAGATTCTTGCGTTACTGCAGCATCTTTTGTTGTCATCTTATCATTCCCCGCCTATCCTCGCGCACCGTATGAACTCGACCACTCATCGAACCGACCTCTGACTACGCCTGAGTCGGGCCGCAGCGCAAGGAGCGACCCATGTTTCAAATGGCCAGCTATGATCTGACCGAAAATATCCGGAACACCAACCAGTGGCTTGGAGCCTCTGCACTTGCTTTCGGGTCGTATCCGATCACTGGTCTTGTCCCCAACCCGTTTTTCCAACTGGTTGCCGCATGGGGTGAAGTAACCGAGCGCACTTTTTCGCGCATGGTTGCAAAGCCGGACTGGAATATCCCCGCGATTTCCGACAGTGACGGTCGCGACCACGTTGTCAGCGTGGAAAGCGTTGTCGAGCGTCCGTTCGGGGATCTTTTGCATTTCCGTGTCCTTGGGCGTCAGGCCAAGCCACGCCGTGTTCTTCTTTGCGCGCCGATGTCCGGTCACTATGCGACGCTGCTGCGTTCGACCGTAGCAAGCCTATTGCCGGATTGTGAAGTCTTTATCACAGATTGGCACAACGCTCGTGACATCCCGGTATCCGCAGGCAAGTTCGACATCGAGGATTACACCCTCTACCTCGCCGATTTCATGCGTCATCTTGGCCCCGACACCAACGTGATTGCGGTCTGTCAGCCGGCACCGCTTGCGCTTGCAGCTACCGCTTATCTGGCCGAGGAAGATCCCGAAGCACAACCGCGCACCCTGACTCTGATCGGCGGCCCGATCAATCCGGACGCAGCCACGACCGATGTTACCGACTTCGGTCGCCGTGTGACCATGGGTCAGCTGGAACGCATGGTTATCCAGCGTGTCGGTCTGAAATATGCCGGCGTCGGTCGTCCGGTCTATCCCGGCCTGATGCAACTGTCGTCCTTCATGTCGATGAACGCTGACCGCCATTCCAAGGCCTTTTCGGAGCAGATCCTGCGTGCTGCCAAAGGTGAAGCGGCGGACCACGACAAGCACAATCGATTCTACGACGAATATCTCGCGGTCATGGATATGACCGCCGAGTTCTATCTGTCGACGGTCGAGCGCGTTTTCAAGAAGCTAGAGATCGCCAAGAACGAATTCACCGTTGCTGGTAAAAAGGTCGATCTGGGCAAGATCACCAATGTGGCCGTGAAAACCGTCGAAGGTGCGCTGGACGATATCTCGGCGCCGGGCCAGTGTGTCGCCGCGCTTGATCTGCTGACAGGCCTGCCAGACGAGAAGAAAGCGTCCTATCTGGAACCGGAAGCGGGCCACTATGGCATCTTTGCCGGTCGTAGCTGGCGAAGAAACATCCGTCCGTTGGTCTTGGACTTCATCGACTCCAACGCGGACACCAAGTCAGAAAAGGTGGCTCGTCTCAAGACGGTCTAAGAAATCGAAAGACTTATACCAAACCGGCCCGAGGGCCGGTTTAGTTTTCTAGGGTTTCTTCCAGCCAACCAAGGATGATCTCAACCGCCTTGTCAGTTTGTCCCGGGCTAACGATATCGCCCGCGATAATGTGTTTGTAGGCGTCGTCCCCGGGGTCAAGTGTCAGGCTTTGGACAGTGCCGCCTCCGCCCCAGTTGGCAGCAACTGTGCGAGTTATATCAGGGCGTACGACCTCATCCTGATCAGAAACCAAGAAGAGCGCTGGCGCCTTTGTAGAGGAGTAATCGCGCTTTCTTGATGCCTGGAGCAGAGCCACCATAGGCATCGCGGCTTGGGTAGGGTAGCGAACCGTCCAATAATACTCGTGCAATTCGTTGGCGGGTTCGAATCCCCCTTCGCGCCCGGCAATCAGCGGCCCCCAGTAACGCACAGCGGGGAAGTCCAACAGCACAGCCCTCTTATCCTTCAACCCAAAATTGGGCGAGACCATGATCTGCGCCACAACGTTCGCCGGCGGTTCGGGCTCGGTTGCGGCAAGGCTGGCAAGCGTGCTGCCTGTGGAGGTCGACATCACGATCACCTTGTTCCCGATGCGCCGACCGATCTCCAGCGCTTCAGCGGTATCGTTGATCCAATCCCCCGCCCTCGGTTCGATCATCGCGGTGCCATCACGCCCGTGCCCCCGAAGTCGTGTGAAATAAAGGTTGGCTCCAAGCGCCTCTGCGACGCGGTCAGGGACAGGTCTTATTTCTTCTGACGTGGCAGAGAACCCGTGGATATAAACAAGGGAATATGGCGTTCTCTGCCCGGCCTCTCCAGCCCAGTGAATGCGCTTGGCGACACCTTTCTTCAGGTTGGGCACGCCAGTTTCAGCCTCCGTCAGGTAGCGATCCAGATCTTCGGGTATCGACGCAGGATCGAATGCGATGGCCGGTTCCAACGGTTCCCGGGGCCAGAGCACCCAAAGTGCCGACACCAGCACCACTAAAAACAGAAGCCCCCATGCGAGTATGGAACCCAAGCGCCGCACCCTCCTAGCTTTCCAGAACCTCAAGGATACTGGAAGTGATCAATTCCAAACAGCGGTCATCGGAGAATCGGTGGTCTGCACCTTTCACAAGTGTCAGGCGCAAGTCCTCTGCATCCAGATGTTCCAGCAAACGCAAGGCTGTCTCGGTCTCGACGGCCTCATCTTCGGTACCCTGCAGCAACCGCACCGGGCAAGGAAGGGCCAGTGGATTGCGAAGCACGAGGTTTTCCCGTCCTTCCTCGATCAGGCGGCGTGTGATGATGTAATCTCCATCGTCGTAGCCCGAAGGCAAGGCCACCTGCCCTGTCTCGACAAGCTGTTTGCGCTGCCCCTCGTCGAAATCCGCCCAGAACCCGTCTTCGGTAAAATCCGGAGCCGCCGCGATTCCGACAAAACCTGCCAACAGCTCTGGCATGTCCCGTGCCACCAAAAGCGAAATCCAGCCGCCCATCGACGAGCCAACAAGAATCTGCGGGCCTTCAGTCAAAGAGGAAATGGCATGCCCCGCGTCCTCGGCCCAATCTCCAATTGCGCCGTCGGTAAAATCACCCGACGACTGCCCATGCCCGGAATAGTCGAAGCGCAGAAACGCACGCCCTTGGGCCTGGGCCCATTCTTCAAGGAAGACGGCCTTGGTTCCTTCCATATCCGAACGAAAGCCCCCAAGGAAAACAACCCCCGGTCCCTTACCTTCGATCCTGTGATACGCAATCCGCCGCCCTGTAGGCGTTTCAAGATAGGCTGGCACAGACATGGTAGCTCCCTTCATTTGACCGCAGATTAGCGTCTTTCGCGTCGGCTGCAATCCATGCGACTTGGGCGGCACCCCGCCTGAACCACCCAGCAACGCGATTGTGACCCCAATTGATCCTAAAAAGTCGTAAGCTGTTGTTAAGGAGGTACCAAATGTCCACGCGTCCAATCATGGCCGTCGAGAATTACACAAGACCGTTTCTGGTAATGGCCTACGTGAACTTGCTCAGCTTCATGGTCTTTACGTGGGCCTTATACGGCTACATCGCAGCCCTTGCGATTGGCTACCCCGCGCATCTGGCGATCCAGTACATCGCCTATCGCCGGAACCACTAGCCCGCCCGCTTGTACACGGCCCACTTTGCAGCTAGACCCCCTTGGCAACGCGTTCAGCCAAGGTTCCCATGTTGTCGAAACTTAAATCTCGCCTGAAACAGTGGGACTCGGAGCTACGCGAGTCCTTCGGTAAGGACATCTCGACACCAGAGGGACGTCGTGCTGCGGTCTGGCACACTCACCTGATGGACCACGCTTTCCTACGCGTTTTCTGGACCAACCTCGCCGAGGTTGTCCCTGGTGTTTGGAGATCGAACCAGCCAAGCCAAGCGCGAGTACGCCGTTACAAAGAGATGGGAATAGAAACCATTCTCTATCTGCGCGGCCATAAGACGCAAAGTTTTCGCCTGCTCGAGGTCGAGGCCTGTCAGGAACTCGGTATCGAATTTAGAGTGGCCGAGATGGCTGCGCGGAATGCACCACACCGTGACCGATTGTTGGAGTTGCTCGATCTATTCGACGTTATCGAACGTCCCTTCCTGATGCATTGCAAATCAGGGGCGGATCGGGCTGGCCTTGCTTCGGCGCTCTACCTCCTTCATGTCGAGGACGCCTCTCTGGATAGAGCCCGCGAACAGTTGAGCTTCCGCTTCCTTCATATCAAAAGCTCTCGAACCGGGATCCTGGACCACTTCCTCGATACTTACAAAGCCGATACCAAAGACACCCCCATGCCGATCAAGGAATGGATCGCCACGCGCTACGATCGCGACGCGCTCACCGAATCTTTCGCCAGACTTCGTGGACAAAAAACGTAAAGCATCTAATTCTGGCCCAATGACGCAGCATCGCACCATTCTCTCCTTAACCGGCAATGACCGCCTAACCTTTCTACAAGGGCTCATTACCAACGGCCCGGGCGCAGAGGGAGAGCTGGTTTATGCCGCTCTCTTAACCCCTCAGGGAAAATACATCGCCGATTTCTTTGTGTTGACCGAGCCAGATCGCATTCTTTTAGACGTCAACGCCGCCCTTGCCGCGACTCTGGTACAGCGGCTGAATATGTATCGTCTGCGCGCTGACGTACAGATCGCCGAGGCTGAAATGCGGGTAAAGCGCGGCACAGGATCCGCACCGCAAGATGCCCTGCTGGATCCCCGCCACACCGCTCTTGGATGGCGCATTTATGGAACCGAGGCCGGGGATGACGGCACCGATTGGGATGCGCTGCGTGTTAAACATTGCATACCCGAAGCGGTGACTGAACTTACGCCAGAGACTTACATTCTTGAGGCCGCGTTCGAACGCCTTCACGGTGTTGATTTTAAAAAGGGATGTTACGTCGGGCAGGAAGTCACCGCCCGAATGAAGCACAAGACCGAATTGCGTAAGGGTTTCGCGACCGTGACCGTTGAAGGCCCGGCTGAGCCGGGTACCGAGATCACAAAGGATGGTAAATCGGTCGGGACGCTACACACGTGCTCGGGGGGCGCAGCGATTGCATATCTGCGTTTTGACCGCGCAAACGGCTCGATGCAGGCTGGGGAAGCGGCCGTTCACCTTTCCGCTTAGTCGGCCCGTAGGACTGCACCGGGGTTCATGATCCCCTTCGGATCCAATGCCGCTTTGATCGCCCGCATGGCAGCGAGTTTTGCCGGATCTCCATAGCGCTCCAGATCTTCCACTTTCAACCGACCAACACCGTGCTCGGCACTAAAGGACCCTCCCTTGGTGTGAACGAGATCATGTACGATACGCTTAACTTCCTCGCGGATCGCTTCATAACCCTCGCGCGCCCCTCCCTCGGGCGGAAATACATTGAAGTGAAGGTTTCCATCACCAAGGTGACCAAAGCAATTGATCCGCAGCGCGCCGAGCTTGGCCAAGGCTTTACCCCCTTGGTCTATGAAAGAAGGAATTTCGGAAATCGGTACCGAGATATCGTGTGATGAAATAGAGCCAACACGCTTGTTGGCTTGCGGGATCGCTTCGCGCATGGCCCAAAGGGCATCACGCTGAGCGACGGACTGCGCGACGATGCCATCGCTCACAATACCCATTTCGACGGCTTCCGCGAAAACGGCTTCCAGAACGCCCTGCGGATCGTTGCGCTCGGGCAACCCAATTTCCATCAGGACCATCCAGTCGGGTATTTCGGCAAACGGCTTCGCAATTTCCATTCCGGTTTCCGCGAAGAAGTCGAATGCCATCCTGTGAATCAATTCAAAGGCCGAAACGCACCCAGCCATGTGTCGGTTGGCGATCGCCAGCAGTTCCAAAGCGGCTTCCGGGTCGCGTACGGCCAGCAAAGCAGTTCCTTCCGCCGCCGGTTGAGGATGAAGCTTTAGCGCTGCGGCTGTGATAACCCCAAGAGTTCCTTCTGCACCGATCAGCAGGTCTCTCAGATCGTATCCGGTGTTATCCTTCCGCAGACGCGACAGAGTATTGAGGACCTCACCATCGGGCAAAACCGCCTCGATCCCCAAACACAACTCTCTTGCATTGCCATAGCGCAGCACGTTGACCCCACCGGCATTGGTCGAAAGCAGCCCGCCGATCCGCGCGGAACCTTCCGAGGCGAGCGACAAAGGAAACAGTCTTCCAGCATCCTTCGCGGTTTGTTGTACGTCGGCAAGAATGGCACCGGCCTCCGCAACCAGCACGTTCTCGGTGGGATAGACGCCACGGATACTTGTCATCCGCTCGAGAGAAAGAACGATCGGTGCGGGCCCATCTGCATGGATCTGACCGCCCACCAGCCCAGTCCCGCCCCCGTAGGGAACAATGCCAACCCGCCCTGTATTGCAGAGGCGCACGGCCTGAGCGACCTGCGCCGTCGTTTCCGGCGCGATCACCGCGCCAGCCAGCCCCTGATACCGTCCACGCGGTTCCTGCAGATAGGCAGGCGCGATGGACCGGAATAGCCGCTCTGGCAATTCCGCTTTAAGGGTTTCGATAAACGTCTGGTCTGCGGGGTTTAGCATCTGGTCATTCATCCTGCCACCATCAAGCATGTGGCAAAGAGCGGATCAAGGCACCCTTACTCCAGTTCTCGCAAGTACCGTGGTTGCAAAACCATAACGGTTGGCCGACGGGGCAGATCTTGCAGGGAAAGCTCGATCCAGTTTTCGTCCGTCCGGACCACGTCAAATTCCTCATCCATTCCAACTAAGAAACTCTCCAGTGTACTCTGGCCAAACCAATGCATCGGCAATACCACCGAGGATTTGAGTTTTTTAACCACCCGGATCATCGACGGAAGATCCAGGGTTCGTCCGCCGTCAACCGGCGCCATGAGTACGTCTACACGGCCAAGCGCCGCGTATTGAGCAGCATCAGGCTCGTGATGAAGGTGGCCAAGATGGCCGATACAAAGGCCCGCCACTTCGAAAACAAAGATAGAGTTTCCACCGACGCGCGGTTCACCAAATCCGCTGCGGGTGTCTGTCGGAACATTGCGTACCAGCATCTCACCCAGATCAAGGTGATGGTCCGCAGGGACGCCGTTCTTAGCCCAGCCTTCCAGAACGTGCGGAATTCTCGGGTCCGGAAAGGCTGTCCAGTGGGTTTCATGTGCATTGTTCATGGTCACAACGTCTGGTGCCCGGCCAATCACGCCAAGCACTCCGGTATAGTCTGTCGCAGCCATCAGACCGCCCGGAGTTTCGATGGAAAAGGTGGAATGATTGACATAGCTGATGCGGACGGAATGTTCCGGCAAAGGGTCGCCAAATGCAGCTGGAACGATGAATTCGACGCCCGGCGTCGCCTCTGCCAGAGCGATACAATGGCTTGGCTTACGCTCTTGAGCCTCTGCCGCTCCAGCGCACAAAAGCATCGAAAAACCCAACACAAATCTGTTCATGATCCGCCCTCCTGCCGACCAAGCTAGCACGAAATCTGATTCCGTCAGGAGGGTTGCTGAGTTTACGTGTTGAGGCCAACCTCTGTCCGCCCGCGGCGATCGCCTCTCAGGCTGGCGTAAAGCACGTGGTTGCGCCAGCGGCCATTGATCTGCAAGTAGCTTTGAGCAACGCCTTCGTACTTGAACCCGCTACGTTCCAACACGCCTCGAGAGGCCTTGTTTTCCGGCAGGCAGGCGGCTTCGACACGGCTAAGGTCCAGTTCGGTAAAGGCATAGTGGACCACCGCCTCGATCGCCTCGCGCATATACCCCTGCCGGGCATGGGGCTCGCCTATCCAATAGCCAAGTGTCCCGGCCTGTGCAGGGCCGCGGCGGATATTATCCAGCGTAATTGCCCCCAAAAGGGAATCATCAGCACGGCGGATCAGGAACAGCGGAATTGCTGAACCAGAGGCAATGGCCCGCTGCGACCAGTAGACCCGATTGGTGAATGCTTTCCGAGCGAAGTGATCTGCGGCCCAGGAGGGCTCCCAAGGCACTAGGAAATCGCGACTGGCTCTACGTAGCCCAGCCCAGTGACGGTGATCGGAATGCTGTGGCGGGCGCAGGGTCATGCGCTCTGTATCAATCCGAACTTTCCGCCGTCGCATCAGCATCAGGCCGCCAGCCTTCCCTTCAGGTCCGACAGATCCGGAGCCTTTGACACCGGCCCGTAGAGCGCAAGGGCCGCGCTATTTTGTGCCACCAGTCCTGCCGAGAACTCTCGGACATCGACGGTGGTGACCGCGTCGATATGGGCAATGGTCTCTTCCAGGCTTGGCACCCGATCCCAGATCGCGACCAGCCGGGCCAAACGTTCCGCCCGGTTCGAGGCGCTCTCCAAGCCCATCAGCAGCCCGGCTTTCATTTGCGCGCGCGCGCGGTCGACTTCCTCGGGTGTCAGCGTGTCGCCGGCTCGGCTCAACTCGCGCAGGGTGATTTCCATCAACTCGCCGATTTGGTCTTCGCTGGTCCCCGCATAGAGGGTGATCATGCCGGTATCTGCAAAAGCCGAGGCCTGCGCGAAGATCGTGTAGCAGAGGCCACGCTTTTCGCGAATCTCCTGGAACAGACGTGAAGACATACCGCCACCCATGGCGGTCGAGTAGATCTGCGCAGCGTAAATCGCCGGATCACGATAGTCGGGACTTTCAAAGGCCAGCGCGACATGGGCCTGCTCGAGACCCTTAACCTCACGCCGTTCACCACCGCGGAAATTGGCGGGGGTAATGACAGAGGAGGTTGCGGGCTGCAAATGCCCGAACACCTGTTCAGCCAGTCGTACGATCTCATCGTGATCAACGGCGCCTGCAGCAGCAAGGATCATCTGGTCGGGTGCGTAATGTTCCTGCACGAAACCCTGCAAGTCGGTTCTGCTAAAACTGCTGACCCGCTCGCTTGGGCCAAGGATCGTGCGGCCAAGGGCCTGATCCGGGTAGGCCGCTTCCTGAAGCCAGTCGAAAATAACGTCATCGGGCGTGTCGAGCGCCTGTCCGATTTCCTGCAGGATCACTCCGCGCTCAACCTCGATCTCGTTTGGGTCGAAGATCGGGTTCAACACAATGTCCGAGATCACATCCATGGCCAGCGGCACGTCGGCCTCCAGAACACGCGCGTAATAAGCCGTCATCTCGCGGCTGGTATAGGCGTTGATGAAGCCACCAACATCCTCGATTGCCTCGGCGATCTGGAGCGCGCTGCGGGTCTTGGTTCCCTTGAACGCCATATGTTCTAGGAAATGCGCAATGCCGTTCTGTTCGATCCGCTCATTGCGGCCACCGGCGTTCACCCAGACCCCAAGCGAGGCTGATTTCAGCCCCGGCATATGTTCGGTGACGATCCGGAAACCGTTGGAAAGGCGGTGTAGTTCGACGCTCAATGCGCGCGCCTTTCGTGGATCAGAGCCTCGATGGCAGAGAGATCGTTGGCGATCTCGGTAACGCGCTCGTCGCGGTCGTAGAGGTCGGCCATACGCGGAGGCAGCGGGGCATCCTGACCGCAAGCCTCTTTGACTGCTGCCGGGAACTTCGCCGGGTGGGCGGTGGCCAAGGTGATCATCGGAGTGGCCGAGGCGGGCTGCTCTTCCGCGACCTTCACGCCAACGGCAGAGTGCGGGCACAGGACCTCTCCTGTCACCTCGAAGGACGACTTGATCGTGGCCATGGTTTCCTCTTCCGAGGCACGGCCCGAGGCGAAGGTTTCTTGCAATACCTGCAGCGCGCCCTGGCTGATCTGGAACCCGCCTTCGGCTTTCAATTCATCCATCAACTGCGCCACGGCTTTCCCGTCGCGGTCATAAGCGTCGAACAGCGCACGCTCGAAGTTGGACGAGACTTGAATATCCATCGACGGGCTGATTGAGGGCGTCACGCCTGAGGTTACATAGCCACCAGTCGACAGCGCACGGCGCAGGATGTCATTCTGGTTGGTCGCGACCACCAGCTTGTCGATGGGCAGGCCCATGCGCTTGGCGATGTAGCCCGCGAAGATGTCGCCGAAGTTGCCAGTGGGCACGGTGAAGCTAACCTCGCGCCCCGGTGCACCAAGCGCCACGGCGGAGTAGAAATAGTAAACCACCTGCGCCAGCACGCGTGCCCAGTTGATCGAGTTCACACCTGCAAGGCCTACGGCATCGCGGAACTCGAAATGGTTGAACATGTCTTTGACGCGGGCCTGACAGTCATCGAAATCGCCATGAACAGCCAGCGCGTGGACGTTGTCCTCGGACGGAGTGGTCATCTGGCGGCGCTGGACCTCGGACACGCGACCGTGCGGGAACAGGATGAAGACGTCGACGTTCGACAGGCCACGGAAAGCCTCAATCGCGGCAGATCCGGTGTCGCCCGAGGTCGCACCGACGATGGTCACGCGTTTGCCCGAGCGGGACAGTGAGGCTTGGAACAGCTGACCGATCAGCTGCATCGCAAAGTCCTTGAACGCCAGTGTCGGGCCGTGGAACAGTTCCATCAGAAAGTGGTTCGGGGCCAGCTGCACCATCGGCGCACGGGCAGCGTGGCCGAAACCCTCGTAAGCGCGGGCGATGATGGCTTTGAACTCTTCATCGGTGAAGGCATCACCGATGTAGGGCTTCATGATCGCGAAGGCGGTGTCCTCGTAAGACGCACCCGCCAGTGCGGCGATCTCATCGCTTTTCATAGTCGGGATGGATTCGGGCACATACAGCCCCCCATCGCGGGCCAGACCCGTCATCATGGCTTCTTCGAAACTTAGAACGGGGGCTTCCCCGCGGGTGGATACATAGCGCAT
>CAYFXM010000069.1:0-12487 GCA_964346965.1 uncultured Actibacterium sp.
CTTCGCCGACCTACAAGAGATTGTTCCGGAAAGTTTCGGGGATCTTGTGCTGGTTTCCGCATCCCAGCCAGATATCGAAAGGGCTATAACCACGTGTTGCGGAGCTGATCTTTCTTCACGCGCGGAGCAGGAGGTGGCTGAACATGAGAGTTGTCGCTTCTGGTACGACGGGTCGCCTCGCAGGGTGGTGCTTTGGGCCGCCGGAACCCTTGCGCTTGCCGGTATTCTGTTTCCACTGACGACGTTTCTCGCTTTGTTTGGGTGGGCATTCATCACGCTGATCGCGATGACGATGTTCAAACTCGCGGCACTGTGGCCGACCAAAACCGAGACGGTGTCTCCGAACACCCCCAAGAAACTGCCCACGATTTCGGTAATGATCCCGCTTTTTCGGGAGTCCGATATTCTTGAGCGGTTGGTCCAGAGACTGTCGCAACTTGATTATCCAGAAGAGCGATTGGACATTTGTCTAGTGACCGAGGGCGACGACGTGATGACCCGTCGAATGCTGGCACAGGCAGCTTTGCCTAAGTGGGTTCGGGTGGTGACTGTCCCGCCGGGGCAACTCAGGACCAAACCACGCGCGCTTAATTTCGCGCTCGACTTCTGCCATGGCACGATCATTGGCATCTGGGATGCCGAGGACGCGCCATCGTCAGACCAGCTAAGGCAAGTCGCGGCTCATTTTTCCACCGCACCGCCAGAAGTAGCGTGCCTGCAGGGGGCGCTGGACTATTACAATCCTGAACAGAACTGGTTAACTCGGTGCTTCACCGTTGAATATGGCGCGTGGTGGCGGGTCATTCTGCCGGGTGTCGCGCGACTTGGCTTTGTCTTACCGCTAGGTGGTACAACGCTCTTCTTCCGACGAGAGGCTTTGGAGCGTCTTCACCGGTGGGACGCCCATAATGTGACCGAAGATGCCGATCTAGGTATACGACTGGCCCGTCATGGCTTTCGCACAGAATTAATCCCCACAACGACGCACGAAGAGGCAACCAGTCGCGTTTGGCCGTGGGTCCGTCAGAGGTCGCGCTGGATCAAGGGATTCATGATGACATGGACCACGCACATGCGATTTCCCGGCTTGCTGATACAGGAACTCGGCCCATGGCGGTTTTGCGGGCTACAACTGTTGTTCCTCGGAAGCCTGTCTCAGGTCCTGCTGGCACCTCTGCTTTGGTCTATTTGGGCGGTGCTGCTCGGCCTTGGTCACCCGCTGACCGGCGTGCTGTCATCCGACGGACTCTTGGTGCTGGCAACGCTGTTCCTTCTAAGCGAGGCAGTCACTATCGCGACTGGCATACTTGGTGCAATTAGGTCCGGAAAAGCGGGGCTTTGGCCGTGGGTGCCCAGCCTGCACCTGTATTACCCGCTCGCCACGCTTGCGGCATACAAGGCGTTGTGGGAACTTGTTTTCAATCCCTTCTACTGGGACAAAACCCAACACGGGTTGTTCGCGGAAGACAGCCCTCAGACTTCGGTGCCATAGCTTTCGGCATCCCGGCGAAGTCGGGTTTCGAATGCCACCGAAATATGCGATTTCAACGCCGCCTCGGCCGCATCTCCATCGTGCCCGGCGATGGCGTCCACAATGGCCTGATGCTCTGCCAAAGCTGTTTCACCACGCCCTTCGGCCGCAAGAGAGGACGTTGCCAAAAGCGCCATGGATCGGTGCACAAGGTCCAATTGTTGCACGAGGAAGCGGTTGTGCGACGCCAGATGGACCTGCTTATGAAACCTGCGGTTCGCGCGGGAAAGCGCCTGCGGATCACCTAGAAGTACTTGATCCTCGTCAATCATCGCTCTCAGCACGTTGATTTCTTCTTCGGTCGCATGACGGGCGGCGAGACGGGCGGCGAGCCCCTCGAGCTCTGCCCGCACTACGTAAAGCTCGGCGAGTTGGTTATGCGTCAGCGACGCCACGATAAGGCTGCGACCGTCGCGGGTCAGAAGCGATTGCGTTTCGAGCCGCTGCAGCGCCTCGCGGATGGGCGTGCGTGACACGCCAAACCGTTCTGCCAGCTCGCTTTCCACCAGCCGGTCGCCGGGCTTGTAGACCCCGACGTCGATCGCATCGAGGATCAGCGAATAGGCGTCCTTATTCTGTGTTTTTGTTTGGCTCATCCGAAGCTCCATCGCACAATACCCCAAGCTATTCGCCCACCCCATTCAAAATCAAGGCGAAGCGTTGAATTTAAACATCAAGAGATGTAACCGTGAACCATGGTCGCCGAACATTTTAAAGATGTAGAGACTTGGGTGTTCGACCTCGACAACACGCTATACCCTCCGCACATCAGGCTTTTCGACCAGATAGAGCGGAAAATGACCGACTATGTCATGCGGTCGCTGCGTGTGGGCGAGGCCGAGGCTGACCATCTGCGTCGCGAATATTGGGCGCAATATGGCACAACGCTCGCAGGACTGATGGGTGAACACGGGATCGCCCCTGATCCCTATCTGGCCGACGTTCATGACATCGATCTCAGCGCAATCCCGCCCGACCCCGAACTGCGCAATCGTATTCGCACCTTGCCAGGCCGTAAGATCGTCTACACCAACGGCGCGTCTGACTATGCGGAACGCGTGTTGGAGGCGCGCGGTCTGGGGAATGTTTTCGACGCAGTATATGGTGTCGAACACGCAGCCTTTCGCCCGAAACCCGAACGTGCTGCCTTCGATAAAATCTTTGAATTGGACGGTCTGTCACCAGGAAAAGCTGCCATGTTCGAGGATGATGCACGAAACCTGAAGGTTCCGCACCAGCTTGGCATGCGGACGGTTCATGTCGCTCCTGAACGACTAGAAGCGCCACATGTTCACCATCACACCCGCGACCTTGGCAGCTTTCTGGCGAAGGTGATTTAAGGGCGGGACGAGATGCCGCTTGGAAACTGCCGCTACACCGTCCTATGTGTGTTCTAGATTATGGGGGCGCCGATGCGACAATCCACGGATATCCTTATCTCGGGCGGCGGAGTGGCTGGTCTGACGGCTGCGGCCGCTTTTGGCAGCGCCGGTTACAACGTGATCTGCGTCGATCCGATGCCGCCGGTAACCGAAGAAAACGCCAAGGGCGCGGATTTGCGAACCACCGCTTTCCTGCAACCGTCTGTCGAGCTTTTGAAGAGCGCAGGACTTTGGGACAGGCTGGAACCGGACGCGGCCCCGCTGCAGATCATGCGAATTGTCGATGCTGGCGGCCCAGAGGCCGAACCGCGCATCACCAAGGACTTCAACGCAGCCGATATCTCGGATCAGCCGTTTGGCTGGAACCTGTCAAACTGGCTATTGCGCCGCGAGATGGTGGCACGGCTTGCCGAACTGCCAAACGTCGATTTCCGTCCCGGCGTCGCCACCAAATCCGTCCTGACGCGCCTACACGAGGCCCGCGTTTCGCTGAGCGATGGCACTCAAGTCAGCTCCCGGCTTCTGGTCGCAGCCGACGGTCGAAACTCCCCGGTGCGCAACGCGGTAGGGATTGATGTCAAAACGACGCGATACGGTCAGAAAGCCCTAACCTTCGCGGTCACGCATCCAGAGCCTCACCACAACATCTCTACCGAAGTGCATCGTAGCGGCGGCCCCTTCACGCTGGTTCCCCTTCCCGATCTGGAGGGGAAACCCTGCTCAGCCGTCGTTTGGATGGAAACCGGACCAGAGGTCAAACGGCTTGCCGAACTGGAAGAGGACGCCTTCAGTGCCGAAATGAACATACGGTCTGCCGGTGTAAACGGGCCGCTGACGCTTGCCTCGCGCCGGATGGTCTGGCCGATCATCAGCCAGATAGCCGAACGGTTCAGCGCCGAACGCACAGCGCTGATCGCCGAGACCGCGCATGTCGTCCCCCCTATTGGTGCGCAGGGGTTGAACATGAGCCTTGCGGATACTGCCTGCCTTTTGGATCTGGCCACTACGCATGAACTTGGCGGCGAAGAGATGCTGACCAAGTACCATCGCCGTCGTTGGCCCGAAGTAAAAGCCCGTGTGACAGGAATCGATGCGTTGAACCGCGCCTCAATGGTGGGGGCTCCGGGGCTGCGCGACCTGCGGGCAAAGATGCTGAACGCGCTTTACGGGGCTGCTCCGGTCCGCAAGACACTGATGCGAACCGGGATGGGGATGCGCTAAAGCACTTTGTCCAGAACAGCGGTTAGACGGGATACGCTGCCGTCCACATCGTAAAGCTTATCCAATCCGAACAAACCAAGGCGGAAGGTTTTGAACCCATCGCCTTCGTCGCAGGCCAGCGGGACGCCAGCGGCAATCTGCATGCCCTCTGCGAGGAACTTCTTGCCATTCTGGATATCCGGGTCGTTTGTATAGCTGACCACCACGCCTGGCGCGCCGAAACCCTCGGCGGCAACGGATTTAATTCCCTTTGCGGCAAGGTATTCGCGGATGCGGTTGCCTTGCTCCCACTGGGCCGCGCGCAGGCGCTCGAACCCATAGTCGCGGGTCTCGGCCACGGTGTCACGGAAGGCGCGCAGAGCGTCTGTCGGCATGGTCGCATGATAGGCGTGGCCGCCGTTTTCATAGGCCTGCATGATCTGCAGCCATTTCTTCAGGTCGATGGCGAAACTGTCGGACTGAGTGTCCTCCAGCCGCGCCAAGGCGCGATCCGACAGCATTACCAATCCGGCAGACGGCGAGGCCGACCAGCCCTTTTGCGGGGCCGAGATCAGAACGTCGACGCCCGTGGCCTCCATATCGACCCAGATGCAGCCCGAAGCGATGCAGTCCAGCACCATAAGCGCGCCAACCTCATGCGCGGCAGCGGCCAAAGCGCGGATATAGTCGTCGGGCAGGATGACCCCGGCAGAGGTTTCCACATGCGGGGCGAAAACGACGGCCGGTTTGGTCTCGTGGATCTTGGCGACCACCTCGTCGATCGGGGCCGGCGCGAATGGGGCGGTCGCTTCGTTGCCCGTGCGGCGGGCCTTCATGACGGTCGCTTCGGCTGTCAGGTCAGCGGATTCGATGATCTGGCTCCAGCGATACGAGAACCACCCGTTGCGCACCACCAGCACAGACCGGTCGCGGGCGAATTGGCGGGCGACCGCCTCCATCGCGTAGGTGCCGCCACCGGGGATCAGGGCTACTGCATTCGCGTGGTAGACCTCTTTCAGCATTGAAGAGATGTCGGTCATGACCTCTTGGAAGGCCACGCTCATGTGGTTCAGGGACCGGTCTGTAAAAACGACCGAGTATTCCAGCAGGCCATCGGGATCGATGGTATCAAGTAGCGCTGTCATGGGAGCTCCTTCCGTTTGGGCGGATGGTGCCTTGTTGGTAGGGGCAGCGCAAGTGGTACCGTGGGGGCGCCTTCGGCGAGAGTATTTTGGCCGAGAAGAAGAGCGCTAGAGCGGGCCGGGGCGACGCTCTTCGCTAAGCAGAACATTGGCCTCGACATCGCCTACACCCGGCATGGTCATGATGCGGCGGCGCAGGACACGTTCGAAGTCGGCAATGTCGCGCGCCACCACGCGAAGGCGGTAGTCGTACAGGCCGAGGACGTGCTGGACGGTTTGCACCTCTGGGATCGCCGCGACAGCACGTTCGAAGTCTTCAAGACTGACCCGCCCTTTGGTCGCGAGTTTGACGCCAAGAAAAACCGTGACGCCGAAACCAAGCGCCTCGCGATCCAGTTCGACGCGGCGACCGGTGAGGATGCCTTCGTCCTGCAGCCGTTTGATCCGCCGCCACGTGGCAGGCTGGGACATGTCGAGCTTGCGGCCGATTGCGCCAGCGCTTTGGGTAGCATCCTCAGACAGGATGCGCAGGATTTGGCGATCGACATCGTCAAGCTCGATCATAGCGGCAGGGCCTCGTCGAGCTTGATGTTTGAAACCAGCATCAGCGCCTCGATATCTGCGATATGGGGCAGCTGCAGGATTTGGTCACGGTAGAGCTGTTGATAATGTGCCATGTCCTTGGCAATGACATTCAGGCGTACGTCGACGCGGCCAAGGAAGGTTTGGATTTCCGTCACCTCGGGCACTTCGCGCGCCGCATCCAGAAAATCGTCAAAGGCCCGCGGGGCGGTTTTGTCCAAAGAGAAGCGGAGGCTGACCTCGACCGTGTACCCAAGCGCAGCCCAGTCGATCACGGCGCGAGTGGCGCGCAGAACGCCCTCGGCCCGCAGTTTCTCTAGCCGACGCCAGCAGGTGGCTTGGGTCAGCCCGGCCTTATCCGCCAGATCGGCGGTTGGCAGGTCGGGATCGGCCTGAAGATAGCGCAGAAGGCGGCGGTCGGTGGCGTCGATTTGCATGTATTTTTCGAATTATCACTATTTGGAGAATGATATTTTACATATTCCGCAAAATTCAGCAAGAAAAGCGATGGATCACCCCACGAAAATGCCTATTGTCTGCCGCCAGACACCAATAGAAGGAACGCTGTTATGCGCGTCTATTACGACCAAGATTGCGACATCAACCTGATCAAGGACAAGAAAGTAGCCATTCTGGGCTATGGCTCCCAAGGTCACGCCCACGCGCTGAACCTGCGCGACTCGGGTGCGAAGAACCTTGTTGTTGCCCTGCGCGAAGGCTCGGCATCGGCCAAGAAAGCCGAAGCAGAAGGCCTGCAGGTTATGGGTATCGCCGAAGCGGCCGCATGGTGCGACGTCATCATGTTCACCATGCCCGATGAACTTCAGGCAGAGACCTACAAGAAATACGTCCACGACAACATCAAGCCGGGTTCCGCGATCGCATTCGCGCACGGCCTGAACGTGCACTTCGGCCTGATCGAGCCGAAAGAAGGCGTCGACGTCATCATGATGGCGCCGAAAGGCCCGGGCCACACCGTTCGTGGCGAATACACCAAAGGCGGCGGCGTGCCCTGCCTGGTGGCCGTTGACACCGACGCAACCGGCAAAGCGCTGGAAATCGGCCTGTCCTATTGCTCGGCCATTGGTGGCGGCCGTTCGGGCATCATCGAAACCAACTTCCGCGAAGAGTGCGAAACCGACCTGTTCGGCGAGCAAGCTGTTCTGTGCGGCGGCCTGGTAGAGCTGATCCGCTGCGGCTTCGAAACGCTGGTTGAAGCTGGTTACGCGCCGGAGATGGCCTATTTCGAATGTCTGCACGAAGTGAAGCTGATCGTGGACCTGATCTACGAAGGTGGCATCGCGAACATGGACTACTCGATCTCGAACACCGCAGAATACGGCCAGTACGTCACCGGCCCGCGCATCCTGCAGTACGAAGAAACCAAAGCGCGCATGAAAGCCGTCTTGGAAGACATCCAGCAGGGCAAGTTCGTTCGCGACTTCATGCTGGAGAACGCCGTAGGCCAGCCGACCATCAAAGCGTCGCGCCGTGCCAACGACGAGCACCTGATCGAAGCCACCGGCGAGAAACTGCGCGGCATGATGCCGTGGATCTCGGCTGGCAAAATGGTCGACAAATCGAAGAACTAATCTCGACCCGCAGAAAACACCAAAGGGCGCCTCGATCAGGCGCCCTTTTTCATGCGTTCATTTGGCCCAAAATATCCCGGGGAGCACGAGGGGCTGGCCCCTCGTTCGTAAACTCAGTGACCGGCGCCAAATAGCCCCGTGTGTACTTTGTAGTTTGCGGCCAACTGGTAATCTGGATCGTCGTCGCTCTCGACCATGATCAAACCGGTCTGCGACATCAAACGACGGCAGTCCGCAGACAGGTGGCGCAACTCGATCTCTTTACCAAGCTCATGGTACCTGGTGGCCAACTCCTCAATCGCATTCAACGCGGACTGGTCAGCGACACGACTGTCAGCGAAATCGATGATCACAAGCTCCGGATCGTTCTTGGGGTCGAACAGCTCGTTGAATCCGGCAGCCGACCCAAAGAACAGCGGTCCGTCCACCCGATAGACCTTTACCCCTTCCGGCGTCGCGTCGATCTTTGCGGAAATGCGCGAGGCGTTTTTCCAAGCATATTGCAGTGCCGAAACAATCACCCCAACCACAACCGCGATCGCGAGGTCTTCGAGCACCGTTACCACCGTTACAAGGATCGTCACAAAGCTTGCAAATTTGGTCGAGACCCGCATGATCCGGAAGGTGTTCCAGGCGAATGTTCCGATCACCACCATGAACATCACGCCGACAAGCGCCGCCAGCGGAATCTGCTCGATCAGCGGCGAAGCGAAGAGGATGAAACTCAACAGGAACAGTGCCGCCGCGATACCGGCGACACGCGTCCGGCCGCCGGATTTGACGTTGATCATCGATTGGCCAATCATCGCGCAACCACCCATACCACCAAAGAACCCGGTTACGGTATTGGCGACACCCTGGGCGATACACTCCTGGCTGGCTCCGCCTCGTTGGTCCGTCATCTGGCCGACAAGGTTAAGCGTAAGAAGGCTTTCGATCAGGCCAATCGCAGCAAGGATCAACGCATAGGGCAGGATTATTTCCAGCGTTTCCAGATTCAAGGGAACAACAGGAATATGAAATTGCGGCAGCCCACCCGCGATTTCGGCCATGTCGCCGACGCGGGGAACATCAAGGTTGAGCCCAATCACAATGAGCGCGACAACCACGATCCCGGCCAAGGGTGCGGGAACTGCGTTGGTTATTTTGGGCAACAGCCAGATGATCGCCATCGTTAACACGACAAGCCCCAGCATAGTGTAAAGCGGTGTCCCGCTCAGCCACTCGCCGCCACCCAGACCATGCCCTGCGGCAGATCCATCTTGCACCTTGAACTGACCCAGCTGCGCCAGGAAGATCACAATCGCCAGCCCGTTCACGAACCCCAGCATGACGGCGTGGGGCACCAGCCGGATAAACCGCCCCAGATGAAACGCCCCTGCGATTATCTGGAGAATCCCCATAAGGACGACAGTCGCAAAGAGGTATTCAACTCCATGTTCGGCGACCAACGCCACCATCACCACGGCCAAAGCTCCGGTCGCTCCTGAGATCATGCCGGGTCTTCCACCGATCAGCGCTGTGATCAACCCGACCAGAAATGCAGCATACAGGCCCACCAACGGATGCACACCCGCAACAAAGGCGAAAGCGACCGCCTCGGGCACAAGGGCAAGCGCAACAGTCAGACCGGAAAGAAGCTCGGTCTTCCAAATCTGCGGCGTCATTTTCGGGGGATTGAAGCCCGAGACATTGGTCATGAGGTTCTTGGCGAAAGTCGAGTAGGGGTTTCTTTTCACGAAATCACCTTGCGCGTTTGATCGAATCTTGGAGTGTGACGGGCGCTAACATGAATGTGGGATAAGTGTAACCCACGTGGTCACTAATCAGTTCGAAAAAGCCGCGTCGGTGCCATAACAACCCGCTATTCGCGTTTTCGATCATGAATTAGCGGTTAAATCAACGGATCTCACGCGCTGCACCTGTATCAACTTGGTTTCAGGGCCGCACGAAAGTATCCATCTTCCAGTGCGAAAAAGCTGGTTGTTGCCCTTTGATACTTCGTTCCGGAATTACATGATGTGGACGGCATCCCACCAATGGCCAGATCGCTACTTTGTTATTTTCGCAATACACATGCACGGGCGATGACAGATAGACATTTATCTGAAAATGAAGGCTACGTGACCCAAACTCTTTCGCGATCCTATGGTCTGAACAGAGACCTCATATGGATGAGCAACCTCGAAAGTTTCATCGTGCTCACTCCGAAGTCCGTTAACCTTTGAGTTCTCTTGAGGAACCTGCAATCTTGGGCCAAACCCGCCTTGCATCCGCGAAGGAGCACGCCGATGACCCGCCAATTGGGCGTTAAAGACTATATTCGCACGATCGTTGATTTCCCTCATGAAGGCATCATGTTCCGGGATGTCACAACCTTGTTCGCAGATCCTCGCGGTTTTCGAATGGCAGTTGATCAGCTTCTACATCCATTTGCCGGCATGCCGATTGACAAAGTGGTCGGGCTAGAGGCACGCGGCTTCATCCTCGGCGGCGCGATCGCTCACCAACTGACCGTTGGCTTCGTACCTGTTCGGAAGAAGGGCAAGCTTCCGGGCACGGCGATCAGTGAAGAATACAAGCTGGAATATGGTGAAGCCGTCGTCGAAATCCACGACGACGCCATTCAACCCGGAGAGCGTATCCTGATTGTCGATGACCTTCTGGCAACCGGCGGAACAGCCGAGGCCGGTATCAAGCTGGTGGAACGACTGGGGGGCGAAATTATCGGTTGCAGCTTTGTAGTCGATCTCCCAGATCTTGGTGGCAGAAATCGTCTGGAGACAATGGGAATGGATGTTCACGCGCTTTGTGCCTTCGAGGGAGCCTAGCCTATCATGCCTACCTGACACGCTCGTCAGCTGTGAATTGTGCCCATACGCGCGCCAGTGCCCGGTCTCCGACGTTGTTGCTAGCCACGCGGTATAGCGAATTGCCAATCTTGTGGCCAGCAATCCTTACCGTCACCCTCGACGCGGTTTTTCTGTCTGATAAAGCGAGCCGATCTAAGGCGGCGGATAGCAACTCGCGGCTCTCCGGACTGAGCGCAACTTCCACCTCCAGAAACTCAGGCGACTGGGTCTGGGGTGAAAGAAAGCCAATGACGCTGCCAGTCAAACTCATAGATTTGCCGCGCCACCCCAACAAGCTCAATTGCACTGGTATCCCGACAAAAAATCGGTCCGCCTGCTCAAAGGGAACGTGAAACGCCACAGCGAACCCGTCTTCCTGGCTGGGTTGGATTTGCGCCAAAACAACCTCCTCTTGGGTTACAAATCCTGGCTGAACTTGTCTCAAACGGCGTAAAATGCCAGCCCCTTCCGCAGTTATCCTGGGTAAATCAATTGCCCGATGTGTCGCCCGAATCTGCTCTTTAAGACCTTCGATTTGGACATCTAACCCTTGCAAGCGCTCGATGGTATTTGCCTCATATTCCAGCTCTAACTCGTCGAGAGCTGTCTTCTTCGCTAGGATTTCTTCGTCGATCTTTGTTCCTGCAAACGATGTTGCAATCAAATCCTGCAGGGCAAACACATCGGCTTCAGTGTGGGAAATGGCAGAAAGTTTTGTCCTTTTTCGCAACAAATCTCTTTGCTCTGTCAACAGCTCCAATTCTGCTTGCAGCAGCTCTCTTTGGTGATCGAAGCTCGTCTTGAAATGCCAGCACTCGCGTAACGCACGTGCGACTGCACCATCACCTGAAGGAGCAGGGTATTCCCGTTGCATTTCGACGTCGCGCTTCGTCGTCATTAGGCATTGTCTTAAGGTCACTACGGCTGCCAAGTTCGCTTGAAAAGTCGCGAGTTGGCCCTCCATTTGCTCTTGATCCAACACCGCTAGTGTCTGGCCTGCATCAATCTGGTCTCCCTCTGCGGCGACGATCTCGCGCAAGACAAAGCCGGCAGGAAGACGGACCGGAATTGCCGAGTGCCGAGGTCTGATCCACCCGGGGTAGGTTTGGAAAGTGTCCACGGTCAGGTGAAACACCGAACCCACCACGAGGAAGACCGCAACAACAGCCGAAATCATCGCAATCAACAGCCAACCCAACATTGTGAATGTAACACGTTGTGTTGGGCGTTTGACGAGATGACTGTTACGCTTGCGCCGGCGCATCAGTGCCCCTCTTCATGGATTTGGCGAGACGCGGGTCGTAGGTCTCAACCTTGGCGACCAACACCCTTCGATCCATTTCAACCGTGGTCTCAATGTTTAAACTTGCCCGGACTATTGCGGCTAGCGGCGACAAGCGCGCCGTTGCCTCGGTCGCGCTGGCTTCTGCACGTGCTTTTTCAAGCTGCACCGCAGAAATTGGTCCGTTTCTGTCCTGAAGTTTCAGCAGGCAGTAACCGGCAAAATGCTTGAACTCGAAACTTAGTTTTTGGTGTTTCATCGCATCCGCATCCTGGCAGGAGAACGCCAGCATCTCGGAGGCGACCATACTCAACTTTCGGCGGTTTGCGTCATCGCCCTCCCGCTTAAAATGGGACCGTATCCATCGGTCCAAATTGTCTTCGGTTTCAAGTCGACGCGCGCCAACAAAACGCAGCCACCCGTTCGACCTCCGCGTTCTAATCTCGACGGCGTCTCCAAAGTCGACAAGCCGCCCCTCCTGAAGAACGATGAGCTTATCACATGCCTGTAGCAATGCGCGATTGTCCGTCGTCATAACAACGCTGCGCCCCAATCGAGTTTCACGTGATATCTGCCCCAAAAGGGCAGCAATTTGTTTCTCCGGCAATCCCCTCTCAGGACGATCCATGAAGTACACTTGCGGCGAAAGAAGAAACCCTCGGGCCAGTGCCAAACACTGTCTTTGCATTTCCGGAAGATGCGTTGCGTCTCGCGCCGAGCAGATTTCATCGACAGAAGCCGTCGAGAACACCAGTTGTTCCAGTAATTTCTTCCCACGCTGTTCCGCAATTTCGTTGTGGAAACATGTCAGGTTTTCCAACCCAGAGGCTTCCAAGAGAAGTGTCGTGTCAGGCAGATGTACAACCGGTGTGGATTGAGCTGTCGCCTGGCGCACCCAGGGGCGACTATGTCCCTGACCATGCC
>CAYFXM010000070.1:0-12350 GCA_964346965.1 uncultured Actibacterium sp.
TCATCGCACCATAGCCCCAGGTGTTTGCAACACCTGCAACCGTGGTCGAGTGACAGATACGCGCCTGGTGGTCCACGTTGTTGGTGCCCCAGTAGGCAGCAAACTTGCGGAACAGGTACGCCTGCTCGTTGTTGTGCTTGGCCGAGCCAAGCCAGTAGACGCTGTCAGGTCCGCTTTCTTCGCGGATCTGCATCATGCCGTCGCCGATCTCGTTGATCGCTTGCTCCCAGCTGATGCGCTTCCACTCGCCACCCTCTTTCTTCATCGGGTACTTGAGACGGCGCTCACCATGGGCGTGTTCGCGAACCGAAGCACCTTTGGCGCAGTGTGCACCAAGGTTGAACGGGCTGTCCCAACCGGGTTCTTGCCCGATCCAGACACCGTTCGAGACTTCGGCAACAACGGTACAACCCACCGAACAGTGGGTACAAACCGACTTGACGGTCTCGACAGCCCCATTCGCGGCAGTCTGCGCATTCGCTGCAGTAACTGTGCCGCCAGTGGCGCTGATCGCAGCCAGGCCACCGATGGCCAAGCCAGAGCCACGCAGGAATGCGCGGCGATCGACAGATTTCTCTGCGATATCAGACAGGATACTTGTCCGCTGGGGGCGTCGCGCAACCCCGTTGGTCTTTTTCCTAAGCATTTAAACCTCCCTTGCTAGCCTCATTGGGCTTGCTGGGTTAACGAAAACCTTCGGCAGTCGGGCGTCACGCAACCAGTCGCCTCAGGCAGATATCAACGTCCGATCAGAACCGGGCGCTGTCATAGTAGGCGCGGGTGTGGGCCGTATCCTGCATCTTGTCAGACGACAGGTCAGGCTGCGCGGCTTCTGCCGCTGTCCCGCTGGTCGCAACCGCAACCGCCGCAAGCGGCGCCGTGGTTCCGGCCATCTTCAGAAAATCGCGGCGGCTTGTGCCCTCCTCGGTTTTCTTGGTCATGAGAGATTTCCTCCCCTTGGTTTGTGGCGGTTGCCCGCCGTTAAATGCGGATTACTCCGCGCTCATCCGGAAGCCTTCCGTTTCGATCTCCATGAACGCCCGGCCAACCTGGCCGACCGCTGCAAAGAAGACCGAATTCTTGGCCGCTTCCAAATCTGTGAAAAAGAGCCCCGCCCAGGGCGCGATGTG
Source organism: uncultured Actibacterium sp. (assembly GCA_964346965.1). Classification (GTDB taxonomy): domain Bacteria; phylum Pseudomonadota; class Alphaproteobacteria; order Rhodobacterales; family Rhodobacteraceae; genus Actibacterium_B. The sequence continues at coordinate 1,131 of CAYFXM010000070.1, forward strand.
ACGGTTGAAGAACGTGCGCTGGTCTTCCAACGTTGCTGGTTCACCAAAGCGACCAGCGATCAGCGCACCCATCATCTCCATCAACGAGGCGATGTTGTCCTCGGGCTCGTAAACGTTTTCGGCCCGCGTCAGCCCACGTGCAGCCATGTCCCGGCGCAGCGTGGCGAGCGGTTTCTCGTTCAGGAAGCCGGTTAAGTAATAGCTGGCATAGGGCAGTAACTCGCCCCGGCCCAGACCGATAAACAAACGGTTGAATTCACTTTCGACAGCCTTGGGTTTGGACAGCTTGGCAATCTTCGCAAGCGCATTGATCCCAATACCAAGCTCGCTGCTGTCACCCGAAAGGCCAGCCGTCTGATCCAGCATCATCTGATCCGGTGGTCCGGACAGCAACACGCCCAAATAGTTATAGAGGTCCGCGCGCAGGCGGTCCTCTTCAGCGATGGCAATCTGCGCGGTTTGCGCTGTCATCGAATTCTCCTCTGTCATGCGTCTTCCCCTTCTTGATCGAATGCAAATCGCATCCGTCTACGGGGAGCTTCAGGGATTTCGGCGTCATCGTCAAAAGCCAATGCAACCGGCTCAGGCGCTGCGTATTCCGCTACCAAATCCGGAGCTTCGGGCGTCACGTCGTCAGCATCATCCTCTGACGTCGCGGGCTCTTCAGCCGCCTCTTCCACTTGTTCTTGCTGCTCTTCCTCGGCCTGCCGCGCCAATTCTTCCAGATGGCGGGTCATGCCCTTCCCGACTTGATAGGTCGTCTGCATGTTCTCAACGACCATCGAGGCATCGGTAAAGTCCTCTCCATAGTCTACCAGACCATCGACATTTGCCAAAACAGGATTTGTAAGCCAAAGGCGACGAATTGCGCGCGTTTTGATGCGGGCGGGAATGGTTTCGGTCAGGAAGACCTTGAAGTCATCACCCTCAGTCAACGTATCAGGGTCGGGCAACCCCAGTTCCTCAAGGATTTCCTCGTCTGATTTCTCGGCCAGTTCTGCTTCACGTTCAACGGCAATACGAGTTTCCTCGGCCCGAACTTCGGCGTCTTGTTCAGCCTTTACAGCGGCCTTCCGTCTGCTCCAGAAATTACTCAATGCAACCTCCCCCGCTTAGCAGAGGTGGGCGAGCGATAGACGTCGGCCATTTGCGAAATCCGCTCATCACCGATCCCGTCTTCGATCTTGTCGATCCGTTTCTTGTCACGGCGGCGCTTTTTGAATTCTTCGTCCTCGTGGTGAGCCAAAGCAAAGTCACGAACCCAAGCAACCAAGCCTTCGGGCATCGGGATCTTTTCTACCAGATCCTCTCCGTTGTCGGCATAATCCTGCGCCTCGTAAGGGGATGCGGTCACCAGCAAAACCTCAAACGGCTTGTTGGTATCTTCGGTTTCACGAAGAACGACGTAGACGCAGGGCACTTCGGCGGCCAGTCCGTGCATATAGGCCTCGGCATCCGCGCCATGCATTTCCAGAGGAAGGGTTCCGGCGTGGAATTCGGTGACATCACCTTCAACACGCAATTCCCGCCAGTCAGCGTCGCTTGCACCGGGCAGCACACCTGTCGCTTTCCACGACCATTGCGCCCAACGGGTTACCCCCGGCGAGCGCCGGATCACGATGCCTAGCGGCAGCACGTCGTAGCGTTCAGGGTTAATCTTCCTTCCTCCCGGGCATTCTTCACGGTGCCTTCATTGAAAGTTTGACGCAAAGGAAGTTGTCCTCAAAGATCTATCTCGCATGAGATATTAAATTTCGCGTTCGCCGGACATTTTGGGTAGCCCCGCACAGAACCCCCATCACCTAGAGACGAAATGTCTATTCTGAGCAAATTAGTTGGTTAATTGACGCTGGGGAAAATCGGTCCAAATTCTATAAGTGATTCGAGCGGTTCTTGCGGCGAACCCGCCCACAAACGCGGTTTACGGCGCCGGGGAATCATGCCTAGCTATGCGCGAATTGAGCTTTGAAAACGGCCCGGGAAGAGGCGTTAAAGCGCTGGAGGAAACATGTCCAAGTCTTTGATATTATGCAACTGTTCGGAAACATTCGATCTGGACGCAGAGGCGTTGTCAGAGGCGACGGGCCTGACATGCTCAAAGGTGCATTCAGGCCTCTGCACCAACCAGACAGAGCAGGCTGCGAAGGCCATTGCCACTGGAGACACAATTTTTTGCTGTGGTCAGGAGCAGGCCCTTTTCGAGGAGCTGGCGACCGAGATTGACGCCCCGACACCCGCTTTCCTCGACCTACGGGATCGGGCCGGATGGTCGGCAGATGAAGCCTCGAAACTGCCCAAATTGTCCGCTTTCGTTGCAGAGGCGATGTTGCCAGCCCCCACGACAAAGACTGTCGATGTGGTATCCGAAGGGCTTTGCCTGATCATCGGCGCGGACGAAATCGCCCTCTCCGCCGCAGAGCAGTTGAAAGATTATCTGAGCGTCAGCGTCCTTTTGACAGACGATTCCGCACCGATCGATAACCGCGACTACGACGTCCTGCGCGGCCGCCTCAAATCCGCGAAAGGGGCTTTGGGGCAGTTCGAAGTGCGCATAGATGACTTACAACAACCCTCACTTGGTGGTCGCGGTGAACGTACCTGGTCTGAACCGCGCAACGGTGCCCGTTCACAATGTGACGTCATTCTCGATCTGAGTGGAGGCACCTCCCTCTTTCCTGCCCCGGAGAAACGCGAGGGCTATCTGCGGGCCGATCCCGGTAGCATTGGCGCAGTCAGCAATGCAACGCTTCAGGCTTCCCATCTGGTCGGCACCTTTGAAAAGCCTCTTTACGTCAAATTGGAGACCATGCTCTGCGCACATTCCCGTGCTGGGCAAATTGGCTGCTCCAATTGCCTCGACAATTGCCCAACCGGAGCAATCACGCCAAACGGCGATCACGTCACGATCGATCCGATGGTCTGTGCAGGTTGCGGAACCTGTTCAGCCTTGTGCCCGTCCGGCGCCATTACTTATGACGCGCCGCCTGCGGACCTTACCCTGCGCCGCGTACAAACACTGGCCAAAGCGTATCTGGATGCGGGCGGAGACGCTCCAAGGTTGCTGGTTGTGAACAGCCATGGCAGCGAGATGATAAAACTATCTGCACGCCACGGGCGCGGCCTTCCTGCGGATGTTATTCCACTTGAAGTAGATGCGCTAAATGGTTTTGGACACGCAGAAATTCTTGCTTCTCTTGCCGCCGGGTTTGCCAAAGTTTCGATCCTTTTGGCGCCCACAACAGAGCGCGAACCGTTGGACAAAGAGGTCACTTTAGCGCGCGCTATCTCGACGACTGAGGCAATTGAGATCATCGACACCGTAGACCCGGATGCCCTGTCTGATATGTTGTTTGACGGGGAGGTGCTCGCGTCCGTCGACAACCCAGTTCGCCCGATGGGCACTCGGCGACAAATCACTCGGGTAGCCGCGAAAGCGTTAAATCCCGAGGCAGAGACCATCCCCCTTCCCGACGACGCTCCTTATGGAGCTGTGCTGGTAAACACCGACAGTTGCACATTGTGCCTGTCCTGCGTGTCGCTGTGCCCTTCGGGCGCATTGGGAGACAACCCGGACCTACCGCAGTTGCGCTTTCAAGAGGATGCCTGCCTGCAGTGCGGCCTTTGTTCAAACGTCTGCCCCGAGAACGCGATCACATACGAACCACGCCTAAACCTGACGGAGGCCGCGTTGGAACAGGTTGTTCTTAACGAGGAAGAGCCTTTCGCCTGTATCGAATGCGGCGCACTCTTCGGTGTTAAATCGACGATCGAACGGATCACGGAGCAGCTGGCGGGCAAGCATTCGATGTTTGCCAAACCAGAGGCTGCACGGATGATTCAGATGTGTGACAATTGTCGCGTAAACGCCCAGTTTCATTCGGAAAACAACCCGTTCTCCGGTGGGGATAGACCGAAACCACGTACGACAGACGACTACCTCAGCAAGCGTCGCGATCACTGATGTTGCAACGGAGCTCCAAGATCGGCAGGCGTCAGCGCGGCGACGAAGGCGAGGATCGCTTCCACGTCTTCCAAAGTCATCTCAACCGGCACAATCGGAGACGGGCGGTTGTCGGGGAATGGCGGCGTGACGTCCTTGATCTGGGTGAAGGCGGGATGCGGATTCAATACATAGAAGGTCTGAAACCGGTCTTCCCAATCCGAGAGGCTACGCAACGCAAAGAAAGACGGCGTGGAGTCGATCGAATTCATCCGTTTTTCCGGGTCAACAACATGACAGCGCCCGCACATTTCTTGCGACCTCTTCGCGCCAAGAACGGCATCCCCGTCGTAGGTGACCTCGACCACCTTGACCGGTTCTTCTGTCGGCAGGTCGAATATCTGAACACCATCAACGACAAAACCGGTGATCGCGCGCTCACCGACTTCAGAGCTTATCCAGTCAGACAGTTTCACAGCGCCTGGATGGTCGGCGGCGAGGATTTGAAGGCTCCAATTACGTCCCAAACCAGAAAATATGGGCTGGCCTTCGATTCCAATGGCGGCTTCGGCTTCCTCGCCCGAGGCCACAATTTCAACACGCACCTGCGTCTTCAACGAAAATCGCGGAAGCATGTATTTCGGCAAGCCCGACTCCACCAGTTCGGCGGGCATAGAGAGGCGCACAAGCCGATCGTCGGCATGGACAATTCCGGCCTGCCCGAAGATCATGACCGCAAGAAACCCGATATAAAAGAAAACCCGTGCCATGGCTCATGGTAGGGAGCACGAACCCGTGACGTCAACATTCGACGAAAGGACAAGATCAATGAGCGACGAATTCAATATGTCGATACGCAAGTTCCTCAAGCAGGTCGGAGTGACCTCGCAACAGGCGATCGAGAAGGCGATGCGCGATGCAGAGACCTCGGGCAAGACATTTACCGCCAAGGCGGTAATCACCATCGAGGGGTTGGATATGGAACATGTCGTGACCGGCACGATCGAGGGGCAGGACTAACAGTGGCGCTTGAACGTGACGCCGTTCTGGCGGTTCTGAAGACTATCCCGGACCCATCCGGTCAGGGAGATATCGTGGCTAGCGGCGTTGTCCGCGCATTGAACGTTGACGGTGAAGCCGTTCGCTTTGTTATGGAGATTGATCCGTCCAAATCCCAAGCGTACGAGCCACTTCGGACTAAAGCGGAAGAACTTGTCAAGGCCCTACCCGGCGCGGGGAGCGTCTCTGTTGTTCTGACCGGCCACAGCGCGCAACCCGCGCCGCCGGACCTGAAACTTGGTAAGAAAGCTGCGCCGAAAGGGCCAGAGAAAATCCCCGGCGTTGATCGGATCATCGCCATTGCCTCGGGCAAAGGTGGTGTCGGCAAGTCGACAATTTCTGCGAACCTAGCCTGTGCGTTGGCTGCGCAGGGTGTTCGGGTCGGCCTTTTGGATGCGGATGTTTACGGACCCTCTCAACCCCGAATGCTGGGTGTTTCGGGCCGACCGGCAAGCCCCGACGGCAAAACTATTCTGCCGATGCGCAACCACGGCGTAACCATGATGTCGATCGGTCTGATGACGAACGACGATCAGGCGGTTGTCTGGCGTGGCCCGATGTTGATGGGCGCATTGCAACAGATGATGATGCAGGTGCAATGGGGTGCTTTGGATGTGTTGCTTGTCGATTTGCCGCCGGGGACCGGCGACGTGCAAATGACCCTTGCGCAGAAAGCTCAGGTGGACGGTGCAATCATCGTTTCGACCCCTCAGGACGTTGCCCTGATCGACGCGCGCAAAGGTATCGACATGTTCAGGCAATTGAACGTGCCAATCCTCGGGATGATTGAAAACATGTCGACCCACATTTGCTCGTCTTGTGGCCATGAAGAACATGTCTTCGGCCATGGCGGAGTGGCCAACGAAGCTGCGAAACTGGGTGTACCTCTCCTTGCTGAAATCCCATTGCATCTGGATATCCGTCTGGCCAGTGACGGAGGCGCGCCGATAGTTGTATCCAAGCCCGACAGCGCACAGGCACAGGCCTTCAACGCGGTTGCTCGAGCCATCGCCGCCAAGGAGAGCGCATGAGCGATCTTGTCTTCCCTCCCATGATGTCGGGACTGGAAGTCTCTGGCACCGACGATCCGTTTGCGGTCGCCTGCGTTAAAGCCACAATGGGCTGTGACGCAGGTTTGGTCGTCTATCGGATCGACGCCGACAAGATGAGCGCGGCATTGGTTTTTGCCCCTGAGGTTCCTTTGCCAGATGCAATGGCGATGTTACCTACTTGTGGCGTGGGGTTTCAGAATGCACTTGGCGCGTTGGCCCCGCCAGAGGTCGCCGTGCATTTGGAGTGGAACGGCACAATTCGTGTCAACGGGGCCCGCTGTGGACGGATGAAGGCGATGGCAAGTTCGGATGACCCTCTGACCACACCGGACTGGCTGGTCGTCGGATTTGAACTGGCATTGTTACCAGAAGGTGACAACCCGGGCCTGACACCCGAGGACACCGCCCTGTTCTCTGAAGGATGTGCAGATGTATCGCCACCTCAGCTATTAGAGGCGTGGGCTCGCCACAGCTTCAACTGGATCGCGCGTTGGGAAGATGAGGGCACCAAACCCGTTCATGCCGAATGGCGCGGTCTGGCGCATGGGATTGGCGAAGACGTAACACAAAACGAACAGTCTGGGACTTTCCTTGGCGTCGACGAACAATTCGGCATGTTGCTGCGCGACGCCGAAACCACCCACCTGATCCCGCTGACCACTTTGCTGGAGACCCCCTGATGAAACTCGCCCGTGCAATTCATTTCGACGAAAGCGACCAGAGGATCTTTTACAACCCTGCCCGGACCGGCGAGTGGTGTATTTCCGGCGGATTTGAATTCTCAAATTGGACCGAGAGCGACCTGGAAGGCAAAGCGCGGCAGGCCTTCGCGAACGGTTGGTTCGGGCTGGAGACCTCTGGCCGCGTTACCTTCGTAGCTGTAACCCAGATCGAACAATCGGAACTTGAGGCTCTCACCGACCTTCTTGCGCAGCATTTTGTCGACTACTACGGCGCTCCGGATACTGCGGCAGCCCGCCCTGTCGCGGCCGAAGAATTAGCCCATATGGTCGAACTTTGCGAAGACCACGATCCGAACGCCCTGCTGACTGTCGCACGCGAACTGACCCCCGCAGGTGTCAAAGAAGCGTATAGGGTGATCCAACCGCAGGACGCGGGATTAGAACAATTTGCTATTCACGGATCGCTGGACGAATAAAGTAAACGGCCCCTAGTTCGGGGCCGTTTTTCTATGCTCATTTTGCATTGAAAACGAACAGGCCTTCGCCGTTGATCTTATAGTCGTTGATCAGGTCTTTGGCCCTTTCGGACACCAGCCAACTTTCCAACTGCACCGCCAGATCGTTCTTTACATGAGGGTGCTTTCCCGGATGCACGGGGATGAAAGCGTATTGGTTAAACAGGATCGGGTCGCCTGCAAAAAGAAGCGACAAGTCGCCCTTGTTCTTAAAATTCAACCAACTCGCCCGGTCCGCCATGATATATGCATTCATGCCCGATGCGGTGTTGAGCGCAGCGCCCATGCCTGCTCCAGCCGCGCGGTACCAGCTACCAAACTCTTCTGCATCGAGTTGAGCGCTGCTCCAAAGGCTTAGTTCTTTCTTGTGCGTTCCGCTGTCGTCGCCGCGGCTAACAAACGGACTTTCGGCATTTGAAATGCGCTGAAGCGCCCCAACCGCGCTCTCTGCGCTTGCTATCGCAGCATCGTCCGTCTTTGGGCCGATAAAGACAAAATCGTTATACATGATCTCACGGCGGTGTGTGCCGTTCCCATCAGCTAGAAATGCTTCCTCGGCCTTACGCGAATGCACAAGGATCGCGTCCACGTCGCCCGCAGCTCCAAGACGCAGCGCCTGACCAGTACCAACGACCAGCAGGTGAACATCCAACCCAAGGTCGTCTTTGATCGCGGGCAGCAGAACGTCAGATAGGCCAGAGTTATGAAATGATGTTGTCACCGCCATTTTCATCTCATCGGCCCAAACAGCGGCCGACATCGCCGCCCAAGCAAGCCCCCCCAACACCAGTTTCTTCATTCGACGATGTCTCCTCTGATAAAGGCACCCGCCTGTGCCGTTTCGGGCGTTTCCAATACAACACTAGCTGGCCCGACTTCGTGGACCTTACCGTGCAGCATAAACACGACCTCGTCCGCCAAGCGGCGCGCCTGCCCCATGTCATGTGTCGACATGATCAGGCGAGTGCCGTTCGTCGCAGCAGTCTTCAGGATTTCTTCGATTTCACGCGTGGCCCGCCCATCAAGCGAAGCACAGGGCTCATCCAGAAAAAGTACCTCAGGCTCACGGATCAGGGCACGCGCGAGAGCCAGCTTTTGTCGTTCACCACCGGAAAGCACGGTCGCCTGCCGCATCAAGGCATCAGAAAGGCCGACACGATCCGCCCAATCTTCGGCAATTTGCCGTGCTTCGGATCGGGCCGTTCCGGCAAGCGTTAGAGGAAAAGCCAGATTGTCTCGCACCGAGCGACGCATCATGATCGGAGATTGAAAGACGAAAGCTTGCTTCCTGCGGGCTTCTTCAATCGGGGCAGACCATTGAACGGTTCCTTCAGACAGCCGCTCCAACCCATGCGCCATCCGAAGAAGTGTAGTCTTGCCAGCACCGTTTGGCCCGATGACGATGGTTACACCCCCTGCCCCCAAGGACAGATCGACCGGACCGACCAGCGTCTTGCCTCTTCTGCGCACTTTCGCGCCTTCGATGGCCAATGGCAGTATCCCGGTCACCACCTTCCCCTTGTCTCTGTCTGTGACAGGCTGTGGATCGCGAAGTTCACCAGGATCGCCAAACCGATCAGGACAAACCCAAGGCCGAGCGCCAGCGCGAAATCTCCCTTGCCGGTTTCAAGGACAATGGCTGTAGTTAGAACCCGGGTCACATGGTCAATATTGCCGCCAACAATCATGATCGCGCCAACCTCGCCGATCGCACGTCCAAAGCCCGCGAGAGAGGCGGTTAACAAGGCCCGGCGCCCATCCCAAAGCAACGCCCTTATTCGTTGTCGCTTGGTTGTGTTCATGGAAATCAGAAGGTCGCGATAATCCGACCAAAGTTCGCGCAAAGACTGGTGGGCAATCGAGGCGATCAAAGGCACAATAATGATGACCTGAGCGATGATCATTGCCCACGGAGTAAACAACAGCCCAAGAACGCCAAATGGTCCACTTCGCGACAGCATGATGTAAACCAGCAACCCGACAACAACCGGCGGCAAGCCCATAAGCGCATTCAGGGTGGCCACAGTAGCTCTGCGATACCGAAATCTCTGGATCGTAAGAATGGCCGCCAAGGGAAGCGCGATACCCGAGGCAATAAGCAACGCTGACAGGGTAACGCGAAGCGAACGGAGAGATATCTCAACGAGATCGGGGTCCAGCGTTACAACAAGCCAAAAGGCCCTGTACACACCCTCCCATAACTCACCCATTTACACTGCCCTTCCCGATCCACTGATCGTGACTCGTCTTACTAAAAGTCGAAAGATCACAACAGTTTCACCCAGAAAAGAGACAAGTCAAACCTTGACGGGATTTCGGGCAAAATTACCAACAGATAGCCTTCGAGATTCCGAAAAATGGACAATTTGGGACTCGACCAAACGAGCCCCAATCTTACCAAGTCCGCGAATTGTACAAATCAACGCACGATAAAGACCGACTGACTGGCATGGCGGGCAATTCGAGCGGCATTTGGCCCCATCAGGTAGTCCTGAAGTTGCGACTTATGCGCACCAACAATGATAACGTCGGCATCAACATTGCTCGCCTCTTTTAGCACCCGGTCATAGATTGAGCCCTGATCCACATGGAGTTTTACCTGCGAAAACTCGGAAAAACGGTCTTTCGCCCAAGTCTCCAGTGCGGATTTGGCCTCTGCCAAAATCCGCTTGTTGTGATCGGGGCTAAAATAGGACCCGACAATCGACATGCCAAAGTCCGGCACAACATTCATCACGTGAAGCGAGGCCCCTTCAGAGCTGGCCAGACCGATCGCGGCCTCTGCAGGGCGTTCGGACCCGGCCAGATCATTGACGTCGACGGCAAGAAGTATGGTCTTGAACATGGCGTCCTCCGTTAAAAGGCCGGTTGCGTTGCACGACGGCGCTGGATCAACACCAGCCCCGCGAGAAGTACGAAGGCCGGAAGGAAAAAGATTTCCTTAGGCATCCGGTCATTTTCAACCTGGATTTCTGCAATCACGACCGGGCTATCGCCGTAGAAGTCGTATTCATTGCCAAGAGCTTCGAAGTGAGGGGTACCCGGGAACGGTTCATCCAACAGAAGCTCGTCTCCCTCTTCAAGCACAGACAGGCCTTGATCCGAAAGCGTCGCCAGCGCATCGCCGGAAACTGCAGGGATGACAACGGTCGTCGGTCGAATCTCCCCCGTGTCAAAGTCTGGTCCTACAACCATCAATCGCAGCTCTTTGCCGGTCTCTTGCGCGGCGACCATCTCCAGCGCTGTTGGTCCTGAAGCCGTGGCATATTTCTCGGAGACATTATCCAAGAAGAAGTCCGGTCGAAACAGCATGAAGGCGATGAACAACAAGGCTATGCTTTCCCATTTCCGGGATTTGGCAATGAAATAACCCTGTGTCGCAGCTGCGAACAGCAGCATCGCAACAAGAGAAACAAAAAACACCACAATTGCTTTCAGCGGCCCCACATTGATCAACAACAAATCTGTGTTGAAGATGAACAGGAACGGCAGGAGCGCGGTTCGAATATCATAGCTGAACCCCTGAATACCCGTCTTGATAGGATCTCCGCGGGAAATGGCAGCCGCCGCATAGGCGGCAAGGCCCACCGGTGGGGTGTCATCGGCAAGGATCCCGAAATAGAAGACGAACATGTGAACCGCGATTAGCGGCACAACCAGACCGGACTGCGCCCCGACCGTCACGATGACCGGTGCCATGAGCGAACTGACAACAATGTAGTTGGCTGTGGTCGGCAGGCCCATGCCCAAGACAAGGCTCAGAACTGCAACGAGGAACAAAAGAACCATCAGGTTGCCGCCAGAAATAACCTCGATCACCTGTCCGATGACCTGATGCGCCCCGGTCAGGCTGATGGTGCCGACGATGATACCCGCAGCGCCGGTCGCGACGCCAATCCCGATCATGTTGCGCGCGCCCATGATCAGTCCTTGGACAAAGTCATCCCAGCCCCCACGGGCCTCGGCTATAA
>CAYFXM010000071.1:0-807 GCA_964346965.1 uncultured Actibacterium sp.
AAAAGGACGGGGTCGACGAATATGGAGAAAGTCTATCCCCTCTGAAATCCTGACTATCACCCTTAAACCCGCCGTCGATTACGCAACCTCGACGGAGCATGTGACTGCGGGACCGAAACTCTATTGCCGGAAGCCGCAAATTGACCCGGGCGGTGGTGGCGTGAACGCCGCCCGGACCGTCGTCAAACTGGGTGGGAGCGTTAAAGCCTTTATCGTGGTCGGTGGACCAATGGGGGATCGCCTGTTGGATTTGTTGGCGGAAGAGAATGTACCGGTCTTGGAATGCCGGGTTTCCGGAGAAACAAGCTACAGTCTGGCGATCACCGACGAGGAAACCAAAGAGCAGTTTCGTTTTACCCTGCCGGGCGCGCGGATGGATGAACGTGAAGGCCGCATGCTGCTCGACCAAATCTCTCGCGCAGCGCCGGCGAACGGTATTGTCGTATTAAGTGGCGGAATGGCCGTGGGCCTAGCCGACGAGTTTCCGCAAGAAGTGCAGGATGTTGTGCGGCGATGCAACGGGCGTCTGGTTGTTGATACTTCCAAAGCGCCGCTCTTGCATTTGATCAATGCTCCACGCGCACCTCTGGATGTTCTGCGGCTGGACCGCAGCGAAATCGAAAAGGCGATCGCGAAACCGTTGCGGTCGATTGCCGACAATCTTCTGTTCACCGAGGAACTTGTCCAGCGTGGCGTTGCAAAAACCATTGTGACAGGCCACGGTGCAGAAGGCTCCGTCATGGTTGCCGGCGATAAGAAGTTCTTTTGTCACGCCCCCAAGGTTCCTGTGCGCAGCAAGATAGGCGC
>CAYFXM010000071.1:817-12239 GCA_964346965.1 uncultured Actibacterium sp.
CACCGGGATGCGCTGCAGCGTGGCACGGATCTTCGCCGGAGACGCGTTGGTCGGCGCTTTCACGTTGTCGCTTTCACGCAGCGACCCGCCCGAGCAAGCCTTGAAGTGGGGCGTGGCGGCTGCCGCTGCAACTGTTGGCACCGACGGAACTGCTCTGTGTGACCTTGCCAAGACAGAAACCTTGTTGGCCCAATGCCAGCTGGAAAGTTACTAGGGCCTAACTGTTTGCGCGCATCTTGGGCAGATAGTGTCTGCGAGATAACTTGGGGAGCATACCGCTCACTGAGGGCATGCTCGTGCCGGATTTTGGTATCTCCAGTGGTACCGATACCGGTAACGCGAGCACCGCTCCTCCAAGCAATTTTCTGTCCGGGGGGCGCGACTATCGAAAATCGGATCATTTCAGATTGATCATGCACCCAGTTGATGGGGTGGCGCAGCATCGGACCAGTGGGCACCAGAAGGTCTTTGTTTTCTCGTAGCGAATGTCACACACCAATCAAGCTTGTAGTTACCCGCCGCCTAGCAATGATCGGGAATGCTTGTTTCCAGTCAGTCCACCTCCGCAGCTGCGACGTGCTTTTTCACTTGGATAAAACTGTCCGGAACAACAGAGATCGAGTCTATCTCGGCCTCTACAAGCACGCGGGCGAAGTCGGGGTAATTGGATGGGGCCTGACCGCACAGACCTATCTTGGCACCTGCTGCGTGTGCTTTTTCGATCGCCGTTCGGATCATCCACTGCACTGCCTCATGCCGTTCGTCGAAAAGTGGGGCAAGCTTGTCACTGTCTCGGTCGATTCCCAGAGTAAGCTGGGTCAAGTCGTTAGAGCCGATGGAAAACGCGTCAAAGCGTTTGGCGAATTCCTCTGCCAAGACCACGTTGGAGGGGATTTCGCACATGACGTAGGTTTCCAATCCATTCACGCCTCGTTCCAGACCTTCTTCCTTCATAACCTCGATCACTCGGTCCGCTTCTTCCGGTGTTCGGCAGAAGGGGATCATGACCATCACGTTGTCAAATCCGATCACCTCTCGCAGCCGGCGGATTGCGCGACACTCTAGCTTGAAGCCTTCGATGTAGGCGGGATCGTAATATCGGGACGCTCCGCGCCAGCCGATCATTGGGTTTTCTTCCTTGGGTTCGAACTGCGTCCCGCCTAGAAGGTCCGCATATTCATTTGACTTGAAGTCACTCATCCGCAGGATCATGGGGTTCGGGTAAGATACGGCTGCGATCCTGGATAGCCCGAGTGCTAGACGGTCCTCGAAATAGTCCGCCTTATTGGAATAACCGGTGGTCAGTGCTTCGATTTCTTCCCGAACTTTTTCGTCCCTCAGCGTATCAAAACGAAGCAATGCTTCTGGGTGGACTTTGATGGTGTTCGCAATGACGAATTCCATACGAGCAAGCCCAACCCCGTCTGCTGGCAAGCGCCACCAGCGTGCCGCCGTCGAAGGGTTGGCCAGGTTCAACATCACTTTTGTTCGGGTTTCCGGCACGTGAGACAGATCGAGGTCTTCGACCGTGACCTCTGCCAGCCCTTCATAGACGTAGCCTTCTGCACCTTCAGCGCAGCTTACAGTGACTTCCTGCTGGTCGTGCAGGACGTGTGTAGCGTCTCCACAGCCAACCAAGGCGGGTACTCCAAGTTCTCTGCTCACAATTGCTGCGTGGCTCGTGCGGCCGCCATGGTCCGTTACGATGGCTGACGCGCGTTTCATGATCGGAACCCAATCCGGGTCCGTTGTGGAGGTAACCAGTACGGAACCATCTACGAAATTCTCGATCTCTTCAGCTGTTTCGATCAGGCAGACGCGTCCGGAGGCGACTTGTTCACCAATCGAAAGGCCCTCGACAATGGCCGCACCGTGTTTCCCGATGGAATATCGCTTGAGCAACCCTTCACCGGTCCGGGACTGAACTGTTTCCGGGCGAGCCTGCACAATAAAGAGCTCACCTTCCAAGCCGTCCTTGGCCCATTCAATATCCATTGGTTGGCCGTAGTGTTTTTCGATGGTCGCAGCCTGCCGCGAGAGTTGCAGGATTTCGTCGTCGTTAAGTACAAATCGGGTACGCTCGGCTTTGGACGTTGGCACGTTACGCACTGGCTCAACATCGCCAGCACCGGAATACACCATCTTGATTTCCTTGGCGCCGAGCTGCTTTTCGATAATCGGTCGGATGCCCTTACGATCAAGGAAGGGTTTGTAGACTTGGTACTCGTCAGGTGTGACAGCCCCTTGCACAACGTTCTCGCCAAGTCCCCACGCAGCGTTGATCAAGACCACCTTGTCGAACCCTGTCTCGGTATCAATCGAAAACATGACCCCAGAACCACCGATGTCAGACCGAACCATTTGCTGGATACCAATTGAAAGCGAGACTTGCATGTGGTCGAAGCCCATTGCTTCCAGATAGGTAATCGCCCGGTCGGTAAACAGGGACGCATAGCATTTCCGGCAGGCGATCAGCAGATTCTCTTCACCGGATATGTTCAGATAGGTCTCTTGCTGCCCTGCAAAACTTGCGTCGGGCAGATCTTCAGCCGTCGCGCTGGAGCGGACCGCCACCGTGACCTCCTGTTGTTTCGAACGCGCTGCAAGAGACCGGTATGCTGCGCGGATGGCCGTTTCCGTAGCCTCTGGCCAGTTGCCTGCGGTGATGGCGGACCGGATCGAGCTGCCTGCGCTTTGAAGCGAAATTTTCCCATTGTTATAAGCGCTCAGGGTACTGGAGATCTGGGATCTTAGGTCGTTGTTCCGAATATACCGTTGATAGGCACCGGCCGTGGTTGCAAAACCGGGTGGAACGCGAATGCCCATTGCGCCAAGCTCCCTCACCATTTCACCTAGCGAGGCGTTCTTTCCACCGACGATCGGGACATCCCCGCGGCTTAGATTCTCGAAAACAATGACCTCTTCGGTGTTCGAAGGTTCCATGTCGTCCTCCTGAAATGCATCTGACTACTCTAGAAAGATGCGCTTTGGCGGCCTTGATCTTTGTCAAAGCTATTTCCTGACCGGGCCTTCAAACTTGGGGAAGGGAGGAATTGCCATGAACAAAGATCTTGCGAAATTAGCCCAAGAGGTTGAGGCAGCGCTGACCTTGGAAAGTAACCTTGTGGAGCGTGTCATTGCGCAGCTTCACAGGGTGCTTAAGGATCAAAATATTGAACCTAAACACTTGGATTCGACCGATAAGATACTCTCTTTGATAACGGCGATCCGACCCGGGTGGGTCATTTCGATGAGAGGGACCGCTCATCTGCCGAACGGGCACTGGAGCTGCTCTCTCAGAAAGTCCGATATGCGGGACAATGACGAATACCTAGGTATTGGTCGTGGACCGACGCTTTCGCACTCGCTGCTTGCCGCTCTTCTGAAGGCATTGGCATTGGCATCCTAATGCACGGCGCCCGTTCGGTATAAGGACGGCGATATGAACCTTGTACTCATCGGATTTCTTGGAAGCCTTGCTGCTGGCTCGATGACCGCGGTCGGTGCGTTGCCCGTGCTGTTTGGGCGTTCGGTTAAAAAGAGCACGACAGATGTGCTTCTTGGTTTGGCGGCGGGTGTCATGCTTGCTGCAAGTTTCTTTTCCTTGCTTGTGCCCGGCATTGAAATCGCTTCCGAGCAATACGGTCCGGGCGTCATTCCAGCGTCAATTGCGGTGGCCGGCGTTCTGATCGGCGCTGGTTCGATTATGCTTTTGGATGAGCACCTGCCTCACGAACACTTTGTTAAGGGCAGAGAGGGGCCAGAAACTGCTGACCTGAAACGGGTCTGGCTTTTTGTCATCGCAATCACGCTTCACAATTTTCCTGAAGGTATGGCCGTAGGTGTGGGATTCGGTGCTGGAGATATTCTGGCGGGCAGCAAACTTGCCTTTGGGATCGGCCTGCAAAACGCACCAGAGGGATTGGCGGTTGCTGTTGCCCTGCTGTCGAAAGGGTATAGCCAGCGATACGCATTCTATGTCGCCGCCCTGACCGGCGCGGTTGAGCCGGTGGCTGGTCTTCTAAGCGCGCACACGGTCAGCTATTCTGTTGCCCTTCTACCCTGGGGCATGGCGATCGCTGCGGGGGCAATGATCTTTGTGATTAGTCACGAGATCATTCCAGAAACGCATAGCCGATCGGGGCAAAAGGCCGCCACGGTCGGGCTGCTTGCTGGCCTTTCATTGATGATGTTTCTAGATGTTGCCCTGGGTTGAAGCCTTGGCTGGCCAAGGCAAGATCAGTATTAATTCAGCTACTGAACCTTCCCCGAAAGATATCGAACCACCTTGGCGAGAGTTTCGATCTGCGGGTAATCAGCGTCGGGTAAGCTTGGGTGGCCGCCAAAGGAAGGATGATGGAGTGGTTAATCGCTGCACAGCTGCGCGTGCGCCAATCCGTACAATGGCAGGCCCATGGTCATGGTCCGATACCAAAAAGAGAACAAGGAAGTAGGGTAACCGCAATCCTGCGAGATGTCGTAGTCCTCTAGTATCTCGTAACGCGGATCGAAGAGCCGGATTGCGTTGGCTCCTGCCAAACCCCACCGGAATCGCGCGTCGGTTCGCACGAGCGCTGGGTGGAGCCAACTGTTGAAGGCCAGGGGTGGCGATACATAGTCAAACAGTAATGACACCGGAGCATTTCCACACGAAAACCGGGCCGCGATTTTACGAAATAGGCTCCGAACGTCTGGAGGAGCTAAATACATGAGCAGCCCTTCAGCGGTGAGGACGAGCGGTGTTCCGGGTTGCCACCCAATCCTGTCCATCCAAGCCGGATCTGTTACGTCGCACGCGATTAGGTTGTAATGTTTAGTGGGCTTCACGAAACGTCTTTTGAGAGCGATAACTTCAGGCAGGTCTAAGTCCACCCATCGTATCTGACTCCTACCAAGGCGCTGAAAACGGGTATTCAGCCCGGCTCCCAAGGCAACACCCAAGCCGTCCGGATTGACATTGAAGAACTCCTTGCACCGGTCGTCGAACCATTTGGCACGAAGGATGGATCCGCGCAGCCAAGAGGGGTCGCTGCCGAACGCGTCCAATGGGATGCCCAACTCTTCCACTATGTGTTCGGCCCGCACATCGACGAATCCTAACTCTGGAAACAGCGATCGCGCTTGGGCGCGAGCAACGAGCGGGATCAGCAATGTTTCTGCCGGGAAAGGCAGTTCAGGAATTGTGCGTGGCCGTTCACTTTCCAATTCATTGTTCCAAATAATGATTGGCAAGGCGCCACTTCATTCAAAGAAATTCGGACGATCAACTTAGGATGGCACTTCAGCTTATGAAAAGGCAAGTCTGGTTGGGGGGCGAACCCCTGAAATCCTTTGGCTATTTCCTTCCTTTAGCAGACTCTGGTCTTGAACGCTGCTAACGACCAAATTCGTTCTAAGCGGCTTGTTCCGGAGACAGCCCAAAGCTGCGGTCCAAAGACGTCGCAGCGAAGGTCCGGTTTCGAGCCAAAGGGGACTAAGCGAGTGAATTGATGTGAATCAAGACAACTGCGTTTGAATTGATTACTCTTAATAAAGAAGGCTACAGCTTGTGGCCCTGGAGAATGGGGGTGGGTCTGCCTTCAATAAAGGAGGTGGCTTTTCCCATTATATACCTGGGAGAAAAGTCAAATGGCATCTTCACGAAAAATACTGTTCGGCATGGTTGCTTCTGCGTTGATCGTTGGGACCGTAAGTACTGCGTCGGCATTTACTGCCTGCCAAGTCACTGATACCGGTGGAATCGACGACAATAGCTTCAACCAGACTGCGTGGCAGGGTGTTCTAAACGCAAAAGAGAATTTGGGGATCGAGAGCCGTTTTCTCGAATCTC
Organism: uncultured Actibacterium sp.; assembly: GCA_964346965.1. Taxonomy (GTDB): domain Bacteria; phylum Pseudomonadota; class Alphaproteobacteria; order Rhodobacterales; family Rhodobacteraceae; genus Actibacterium_B. The sequence goes on from CAYFXM010000071.1 coordinate 6,648, forward strand.
AGGCCGAAACCGACTACGAGGCGAACCTCAACTCACTTCTGGGCGGTCAGTGTGATATTATCCTAACCATCGGCTTCCTGCTCGGCGATGCTACGTCTAAGGCTGCCACAGCTAATCCGGAGCAGAAATTCTCGATCGTTGACTTCGCCTATGATCCGGTCATTCCGAACGTGTTGGGTCAGGTCTATGCGACGGACCAGGCGGCGTTTCTAGCAGGCTACCTTTCGGCAGGGATGTCGAAAACGGGAATTGTCGGAACTTTTGGCGGTATTAATATTCCGCCGGTGACGATCTTTATGGACGGGTATTCTGCCGGTGTCAGCTACTACAACGACAAGAATGGCGCCAATGTGCAGGTTCTGGGGTGGAACCCCGATACCCGCGAAGGGCTGTTTACCAACAACTTTGAATCCCTCGACGATGGACGGGCCTTTGCCCAAAACCTGTATGACGAAGGCGCGGACATTGTGCTTCCCGTTGCGGGTCCGGTTGGGCTTGGTTCCGCAGCATTGGCGGATGAACTTGGCACTGACTCCCTTAAAATCATTGGCGTCGATGCGGATCTCGTGATGACAGACCCTGAGAAAAGGCATGTATATCTCACCTCGATCATGAAGCGGATGGACTCGACTGTTTATCAAGTGATCGAGGCGGTCATGAATGACACGTTTGAAGGTGGTGTGATCGTTGGTACGCTGGAAAACGGCGGTGTTGGCTTGGCGCCGTATCACGACTTCGAGGGTGCGATTTCTACCGAACTCAAGGCCGAGATTGAAGAGATCCGAGCTGGGATTATCGACGGCTCGATCAAGGTCGGAAACTAACCAATCCAGCGGGCGCCCTTGTTGGGCGCCTTTTCCTTTTACGGAGGGAGCGGTTTCCATGGAAGTCGGACTGCGTGGCATCACCAAGCGTTTCGGCCCTGTTGTGGCGAACGATAATGTCAATCTTACCATCAGAGGCGGTGAGGTTCTGGGTCTTCTCGGCGAGAATGGCGCTGGGAAATCTACACTGATGAATGTGCTTTGCGGGCTTTATCACCAAGACGAGGGCGAGATCTTAATCGACGGCCAGCCTGTGACATTCGCTGGGCCGGCGGACTCGATCAATGCTGGCATCGGAATGGTGCATCAACACTTTATGCTGGTACCCGTCTTCACCGTAGCCGAAAACGTGGTGTTGGGGGTCGAACCTACGGGTCATTTTGACCACCTTGATCTGGACAGGGCGCGTGCGCAAGTACGCGAGATCAATGAAATATACGGCTTGGAAGTCGATCCCAACGCGTTGATCGAGGATCTGCCTGTGGGCATTCAGCAGCGGGTCGAGATTCTGAAAGTTCTGTTCCGCTCGGCTGACGTTCTGATACTCGATGAACCCACAGCCGTCCTGACGCCGCAGGAAGTTGAGGATTTCTTCGAGATTGTAAAATCGCTTCGGGATGCTGGCAAAGCGATTGTGTTCATTACACACAAACTGCACGAGATTCTGAAAATCTCGGACCGTATCAATGTGTTGCGTGGTGGGCGTATTGTTGGCGAGGGTGATCCCAAGACGGTGACAGAGGAGCAATTGGCCGAGATGATGGTGGGGCGGCCGGTCAGTTTCACTGTTGAAAAAAGACCGGCCGAACCGGGTCGGCCAATGCTTGAGGTCGCTAACCTTCTGGTCCTTCGCGAGAACGATGAGATCGCTGTTGATCACGTAAGCTTGACGGTGAGGTCCGGAGAAGTGGTTGGCATCGCCGGAGTTCAGGGCAACGGGCAAACCTCTCTGGTCGAGACGATTACCGGTTTGGCACGTGCCACCGCTGGGACAGTCGTCTTTGATGGCCAGGATGTGACACATGCTTCGGTCCGCGAACGCCACCGGCGCGGTATGGCGCATATTCCCGAGGACCGGCACAAGTCCGGTATGATCGGAAAGTTCACCATCGCCGAGAACATGGTGCTGAATTCTTATTATGACGAGGAATATGCCAGGGGCCCGTCAGTCGACTGGCCCCATATCGCCGAAACCGCCGCGGCCTTCTGTGTCGATTTCGATGTGCGTACGCCTAGTGTTTTCCTTGAAGCTGGCAATCTGTCGGGTGGCAATCAGCAAAAGATGGTTGTAGCGCGAGAGCTTGAACGCCAGACCAAACTGGTTGTCGCTTCACAACCCACCCGCGGTCTGGACGTGGGGTCGATCGAATATATTCACAATCGCCTAATCGAAAGCCGTGATGAAGGTGATGGTGTGCTGATCGTTTCGTCCGAATTAGACGAGATCATGGGCTTGGCCGACCGCATCCTGGTGATGTTTAAGGGCAGGATCGTGGGGGAATTTGATAATATCGGCGGTAAAGCGGATCGCAACGCAGTTGGGCTGGCGATGGCCGGGGCAGCAAAGGAGGCGGCTGAATGACGACATCTATCGGCACGCGCAATTTGGACGACGCTGGTCGCGCTCTTCTCCGGCGCACATCGCGTGGGCGACAGGACTTCGAAGATCTCGTTGTTGTTCCGGTCTTTGCCGTGATTGTCGCCCTTATCCTTGGGGCTCTGATCATGTTTGCGACTGGCGTAGACCTCCCCACGATTGGCAAGAGTTTCGTCGCGCTTGCGGTCGGATCTGTGGGTTCCCTGAATGCGATTTCCGAAACCCTGACAGCGGCAATTCCGTTGGTTCTGGCCGGGCTCGGTCTCGGGCTTGGTTTCCGCACCGGATTGTTCAATATCGGGGCAGAGGGGCAACTGCTTCTCGGTGGTACAGCGGCGGCGGTGTTCGCGTTTACCTTTGACAGTTTGCCTTTCTTTCTGCTTATGCCGCTTTCGCTGCTCGCAGGTGCCGCGGTTGGTGCTTTTTACGCTTCGATCGCAGGCGTCCTTAAGGCGACGACAGGTGCCCATGAGGTGATCTCAACGATCATGCTCAACCTGATCTCGTTCCAGATTTTAAACTACCTGTTGCGTCAGCCATATATCCAGAAGGTCGGTCGGGCGGACCCGATTTCAAAGTCCGTGCCCGACGCTGGGCAGTTGCCCCGGCTTCTGGACTGGATCGATCCCAATTTGCGCCTGCATGCTGGGATATTCCTAATGCTGGCTGCTGTGGCACTTGTTTGGTGGTTACTCTTCCGGTCGAAGATTGGTTTCGCCTTTCGCGCCTCCGGTGCCAATCCGGACGCCGCGCGCTATGCGGGCATTAGGTCAGGAGTCGTCATTGTTGCGGCGATGGCGACAGCCGGCGCGTTTGCTGGTCTCGCTGGCGCGGCCCAGGTGCAGGGTGTTCTTGAGCGTGCTTCGCCCGGCTTTTCCGCCGGAATTGGCTTCGACGCCATTGCCCTTGCCCTTCTCGGGCGCTCGCACCCACTTGGCATCTTGTTTGCCGGAATCCTGTTTGGCGGTCTCGAGGCCGGTGGGCGACAGATGCAGGTAGACGCGGGCGTGTCGATCGATCTTATCGCCATCATTCAGGCGCTTATCATCGTCTTCATCGCCGCGCCTCTTCTGGTGCGTTCCATCTTCCCTTGGGGATTTAGAGAACCCGGTAGCGGTGGCGGAGGTTCGGAATGACCAACGCAATTCAGGATTCAGCTTCAACGGAACAGATTGACACTGGTAAGCGGCGACAGTCTCGCATTGTAGGTAGCCTGCTGATCCTGTTGGCTTTGTTTGTGGTCCTAATCCTGAACGCAAGCGGCGATGCCACGTTCCGGCTTTCGCGCCCGACCGATCCGTTCGCACTACCGAACCTGATTGTTCCCGCTGAGCCATTTACCTATGTGGCCGCTGCGATCCTGGCGTTCTTGGGCTCGCGGGAACTGGTCAGGGGGGGCACGCGTTGGACCTCGATTTCACTCGGTATTGGCCTTGCTGTTTTGGTCATGGCGTTTCTCGTCTGGGCTACGGCGGGCAAGTCCATTTCGCTGACTGGTATGTTGCAAGCGACCATGGTGCGCGCGATGCCGATCGCACTTGGGGGGCTTGCCGGTGTGCTTTGCGAACGCGTGGGGGTTATCAATATCGCCATTGAAGGCATGTTGCTTGCTGGTGCCTTCACCGGGGCATTGATGGGCTCACTGATTGGTGGCTGGGGTGGGTTGTTGGCCGCCGTAGTTGTTGGAGGGGGCTTTGGCGTCATTCTGGCGGCACTTGTGGTTACCTTCCGAATGGACCAGATCGTTGCCGGGGTGGTTATCAATCTGTTTGTTCTTGGGCTGACAAGTTACGTCAGTTCGCAGGTCTTTGCCGAAATGCGACACCTAAATAATGCGCCAGTTTTCCGTGCTTTCAAGGTCCCGCTATTGGGCGATATTCCGGTGATCGGTCCGATGCTATTCAACCAAAACATCTTTGTTTACGGCGCGTTGATACTGGTTGCGGTCGCAACCTATTACTTGTTTTACACCCGTTCCGGTTTGCGCGCGCGCGCGGTTGGGGAACATCCACTGGCCGCGGACACTCTCGGGATCGACGTCTACCGCATCCGATACATTCACGTCACTCTGGGAGGTATGGTTGCCGGTTTCGGAGGAGCGTGGTTCACTTTGGGTTCAGTTGGGCGTTTCGACGAGAACATGACCGGCGGCCGCGGTTTCATCGGTCTTGCGGCGATGATCTTCGGACGCTGGCACCCGGTTGGCGCGCTGATGGCGGCACTGGTCTTCGGTTTCGCCGACTCGTTGCAGCAGAAACTTGCGCTGCTGAACACGCCGATCCCGTCCGAGTTTCTGTCCATGGCACCGTATATCGCGACAATCATTGTGGTCGCCGGCCTGATCGGCCGGGCACGTCCTCCGGCGGCTGATGGTCAGCCATATATCAAAGAATGAGCTCCTAGCGTCATTATTGAGCAGAGGCTTTGCGAGAATCCGGTCTTTACCCGGGGGTAGAAACCGGAACCCCCGCTAATCAAAGCGAGAAAGGTGGTGGAGCTCCTTCTGGCGATACCTGATTGCCCGAATCCAACCCAAACCCCTTAGAATTTCAGGGGTGATACCTGTGTAGTTGAGCGGAGGGGACTATGGCGCATAAGGTAAAGCTGACAGGGAGATGCATTTGTGGAGCGGTCAGAGTCGTCGGCACTGCAAACGAGCCCAAGGTTTCTGCCTGCCATTGCGAAATGTGCCACCGTTGGTCGTCCGGGCCGGATTTTGAGGTGTCGTGCGAAGATGTGACCTTTGAAGGCGAGGAAAACGTAACGAAGATACAGTCGTCCGACTGGGCCGAACGCGGTTTCTGCAACAAGTGCGGTTCGAATCTGCTCTATCGCCTGATAGAAAATAAAGTATTCCAGATAGCCGCGGGGGTAATCGATGACCCATCAGATTTGCGCCTATCACTGCAAGTTTGCACCGACAAGAAACCGCCATTCTATTCACTTGCCAACAAAACAAAACTATAACTTCCAATGAGGTCTTTGCAGCATTCACTCCGCCGTCCTATTGAACCCGAGGCGGCAACGTCCCGCACAGCAGTCATTGAGATGTCACGCAGCTAACGACCGGTTTGGAGCCCAATCTGCTCATTGATTTATAGTGCAGCATTCGCCGCCAAGGGCGTATTTCGTTGAAAAACTCGCCCTTGATTGAAGTCGAAATCGCTGATT
>CAYFXM010000072.1:0-12228 GCA_964346965.1 uncultured Actibacterium sp.
ACCGAAGATGTCGGGAGTTCGAGTCTCTCATCACCCACCATTACCTTCCATATATCCTAATCCGCTAACTATATCGTCGAGATATGCCGGTTCAGCCCTGCGCGTCATCCTGCACGGCGGGTGTCCGATGGCCATTGCGCTAAACCCATCTCTCTGTAACGCTGAAATTAGACAGACGAGGAGTGGGATTATGCAGCACCCAACGCTAAGCGAAATGATCACCCGGGCTCGCGGTGAGGAGCCTGCGGATCTTGTATTGCGGGGTGGGCAAGTTCTGGATGTCGTGACCGGCCAGATGATCCACGGAGATGTCGCGATCTGTGGGGACGCGATCGTTGGGATCGGGGCGCAATATGACGGGCGCGAAATCATCGATGTTTCGGCCCAAACCCTCGTGCCTGGCTTCATTGACACGCATTTGCACGTAGAAAGCTCGCTTGTGACTCCGTTCGAGTTTGACCGTTGCGTCCTGCCGCGTGGCGTTACCACAGCAATCTGCGACCCGCATGAGATTGCCAACGTCGTTGGCGTCGAGGGGATAGAGTATTTCCTGCTCTGCGCTAAGCATTTGCTGATGGACCTTAAAGTTCAGATGTCGTCCTGCGTGCCATCGACTGAAATGGAGACAGCCGGTGCCCGGATAGAGGCAGATGAACTTGCGGCTCTGGCCGAGGATCCATCCGTGATTGGTCTGGCAGAATTCATGAATTTTCCCGGTGTAATCCATCGGGATCCTTCTTGTTTGGCCAAGCTGCAAGCCTTTCGCGGACGTCATATTGACGGGCACGCCCCTCAGCTTTCGGGACGAGATCTGAATGCCTATGTGGCGGCGGGGATTCGTACGGAACACGAGGCGACCACCGCCGACGAGGCGCGCGAGAAGTTGCAGAAGGGGATGCGCATTCTGATCCGTGAGGGATCGGTGTCGAAAGATCTCGAGGCGTTGCACCCCTTACTCACCGATTTGACGTCACCTTATATGGCCTTGTGTACAGATGATCGAAATCCGTTGGACATCGCCGAACACGGCCATCTGGATTATATGATCCGCACCCTGATTGCCCGTGGTTGTTCGCCAATTGCGGTCTACCGCGCAGCCAGCCTGTCGGCAGCAGAGGCCTTTGGCTTGAAAGATCGCGGTCAGATTGCGCCGGGAAAGCGGGCGGATATTGTTTGTCTTTCCGACTTATCCGAGTGCCGCGCCGAGGTGGTTGTCGCTGGTGGGCGGGTGGTCACGGATGAGGCCTTCGCTTCCCGACAACTGGTCGAACCTGTGGGGCGGAATAGCGTAGAAGCGCCAAAGGTGACAGCTAGAAGCTTTCGGTCCGAGGGCAACCGGGAAGAAACAGATGTGATCGGCATCCTGCCCGGCAAAATCATTACCGAACATTTGCAGGAGGTCATCCCCATTGTCGAAGGGGATAAGCGTCCTGATCCTGGTAAGGATCTGACTAAGATCACAGTAATCGAGCGGCATGGGAAGAACGGTAATATCGCCTCCGGGTTCGTCCGTGGATTTGGTCTGCAGCGGGGAGCGATCGCTTCTACCGTCTGCCATGATCATCATAATATCGCGGTGGTCGGGGCAGACTATGAAGATATGGCGTTGGCCGCAAACCGACTGTCAGACATCGAGGGTGGTTTCGTCGTTGTGGAGGGCGGCAAAGTGTTGGCCGAGATGCCTTTGCCCGTCGCAGGGTTGATGAGCCTAAAGAGCTTCGAGCAGGTCGAGGCTGAGCTTCGCTCGCTACGCGCGGCGGCCCGATCGCTTGGTGTGACGTTGGAAGAGCCCTTTTTGCAACTGGCCTTTCTAGCTCTGCCCGTGATCCCGGCCTTGAAGATCACTGACCGGGGGCTGGTTGATGTGAACCGCTTCGAGATCATTGGTTAGTTTGCGCGCAAGCCATTGTTGCTGCGGGTGTCCGGTGGATTGGCAACTTTCTCCCACGGCTTAGGTTCGTCGGCAAAACAACAGGTCTGATCAAGAGCCGCAATCCCGCACTAGGTCCGCAATGGCCGATAGGCGATGCAATTGAAACGGTTATCGTTCCTCGGGCCCGCGATATCTAGTGGAACTTCGTTGCTTCCTCGAAGGACAAAACCTCGGCGCGATGGAAGCGAGGCGCGCTACCGACTGAGCGCATGACCGGTTCAGCCTTCCACCCGGTGACGTAAGGAATTCGTTCCTGCTCCGCTTCGATGATCACCCGTGCGCTGGCGGTCGGAATAAAGATGACGATTTTCACAAGAACCGTTTCAAAGCCGCTTGACGCCAACATTCGCCGCGCATAAAACCGCCCTCACGCCGGGCCAAGCCCGGGAAATGCAGAGCGGTTGTAGCTCAGTTGGTTAGAGTACCGGCCTGTCACGCCGGGGGTCGCGGGTTCGAGTCCCGTCAACCGCGCCACTTTCCAAGTCAAATAGATCGCTCTTATCTGGACGCTGCCAGCGCCGCTAATATCCGTGCCCAACTGCGGATACCCTTGTGGAAGCTGCGCAGGTCATATTTCTCATTCGGGGAGTGAATGGCGTCGTCATCGTTGCCGAAACCAATCAACATGGCATCGGTGTCCAGATAGTCCTTGAAATAGCCTGCAATTGGAATCGATCCGCCACAGCCGACATAAGCGGCAGGATTAGGCCATTCGTCCGACAGGGCGGTGCGGGCTTGTTCAAAGGCGGGCAGGTCGATGGACATTTGCGCCGCCGGTGAGGCGCCATGTTCATGGAATTCGACCGAGCAGTCCTTTGGCAGAGACTGTTCCACGTAGTTCCGAAAGCTTTCACGAATGGCCAAAGGATCCTGTTGGCCGACAAGTCGGAAACTGATCTTGGCACTGGCTTTGCTTGGAAGGACGGTCTTGAAACCGTCGCCGACGTAGCCACCCCAGATGCCGTTAACCTCGCAGGTTGGGCGGGACCAGATCATTTCCAAAGCACTTCGGTCAGCTTCGCCGGCGGGTTCGGACAAGCCGACCTCACCCAAGAACCCCTTGTCGTCAAAGCCGAGGTCGCGCCATTGCTGCGCCACCGCTTCGGGCAGTTCAGCGACACCATCGTAAAATCCGGGAAGCGTGACGCGTCCCTGATCGTCGTGTAGCCCCGCAACGATCCGGCCCAAAACGCGGATCGGGTTGATGGAAGGTCCGCCGTACATACCGGAGTGCAGGTCCTTATTCGGACCGGTGATGGTGAGTTCTTCGCCGACCAAGCCGCGCAACATGGTCACGATTGCAGGGGTGTCGCGGTTGAACAGGCCCGTGTCACAGATCAGGGCCACATCAGCGCGCAATTCGTCAGCGTTCTCTTTCATGAAGGGGATAAGGGAGGGCGAGCCAGATTCTTCTTCTCCTTCAAAGAAGAAAGACACTTTGATTGGCAGGTTCCCGTGGATCGCTTTCCAAGCCCTGCAGGCCTCGACAAAGGTCATCAACTGGCCCTTGTCGTCTGACGACCCGCGGCCTCGGATGACCCTGCCATTGGGCGTGTCTTCAATCTGCGGGTCGAAAGGGTCTCGGTCCCAAAGGTCAATCGGATCAACAGGTTGTACGTCATAATGGCCATAGAATACGACGTGAGGCCCGGGGCCGTCGCCATGCGCGACGACCATCGGGTGCCCGGGGGTTTCGCGTTTTGACGCGTCAAAACCGAGCGCCGTCAATTCCTTCACCAGCCAATCAGCCGCCCGATCGCAGTCTCCGCTAAACTCGGGATCGGTAGAGATTGACGGGATACGCAGCAGCTCCAACAGCCGATCGCAGGCCTGCGGAAGGGTTTCGTCAATCTTGGTGAGAACGGGATCAAGAGACATGGCGGGTTCCGTCTGAAAGTGTTTGTCCGCAACCTAACACTCCGCGAAATGCTGGCAAGGCCGGGCGGGCAATCCAGTCACGCTAGATATCGTATTGGATGTTGCGAGGCGGTTGACCCTACCAAAACCCGCTTTCCATCCTTTGGTACACAAAGTGACGACGATGCAGCCAAATTGCCGTTCTGAAGGCCTCGAAAGGTAACAAAATTAGGAGATTCGTCGTAATTGAGCGCTTTCCCCGCGACAAGATGCTGCGCAGCAGCTAGTTTCAATGAGTGGATATTTGTGGCAACAGGCACTCATGAATTGACAAAGGCCCTTTGAATCGGCTCAGAGGTTTTGAAATTCTCGAATGATGGTAGTGCGGTCCAGGCCCTCGGGCGATATGGGGATAGCACGAATTGCCAGAAAGCAAGGAGACAAGGTCGTGGTTGACTATAGCGCGGGTCTAGAGACGGCAATCGCACGGCTTCACGAAGAAGGTCGCTATCGGACCTTCATCGACATTGAGCGTCGGAAGGGCGATTTCCCTCATGCTGTTTGGCGCCGTCCCGACGGGACCGAACAGCCTGTTACCGTTTGGTGCGGAAACGACTATCTCGGCATGGGCCAACAACCGGTCGTTCTGGAAGCCATGCACGAAGCCATTGACGCCACGGGCGCGGGTTCAGGTGGCACACGCAATATCTCGGGCACCACGGTTTATCACAACCGTTTGGAAGCCGAGCTGGCTGACCTGCACCAAAAAGAAGCCGCACTGGTATTTACCTCGGCCTATATCGCCAATGACGCGACGCTTTCGACCCTGCCGAAACTGTTTCCCGGCATGATCATCTATTCGGACGAATTGAACCACGCTTCGATGATCGAAGGCGTGCGGCGCAATGGCGGTGCGAAACGCATTTTCCGTCACAACGACGTTGAGCATCTGCGCGAATTGCTGGAGGCCGATGATCCGAATGTGCCCAAGCTGATTGCTTTTGAGTCGATCTATTCGATGGATGGAGATTTTGGCCCGATCGAAGCGCTTTGTGATCTGGCCGACGAATTCAATGCCCTGACCTATATCGACGAGGTCCACGCCGTTGGCATGTACGGCCCGCGCGGTGCGGGTGTAGCCGAGGGTGATGGACTGATGGGACGTATTGACATCATCAACGGCACGTTGGCCAAAGCTTACGGCGTTATGGGCGGCTATATCGCAGCCAGCGCCAAGATGTGTGACGCGATCCGGTCTTATGCTCCGGGGTTCATCTTCACGACTTCGCTGCCGCCCGCTGTCGCGGCCGGGGCGGCCGCATCGGTGAAGTTCCTGAAGACCGAACAGTCGCTTAGGGACCAACATCAGACACAAGCGAAGATCTTGAAAATGCGTCTGAAAGGGCTGGGCTTGCCGATCATCGACCATGGCAGCCACATCGTACCCGTGATCGTAGGTGATCCGGTTCACACCAAGAAGCTGTCGGATATGCTGTTGGAGCATCACGGCATTTATGTGCAGCCGATCAACTTCCCGACGGTCCCACGTGGCACAGAACGTTTGCGGTTCACACCGTCGCCGGTTCACGGGCCAAAGGAAATGGATGCGCTGGTAAATGCGATGGATGAACTCTGGTCGCATTGCGCGCTGAATCGCGCCGAATTGTCGGCGTGATTTCGTCTGTGGATGAAAACTGACTTGTTCTGTGGTATGAATGGCTTAAAGGTTCCTCACTAAGGGGAATCATAAAAACATTCGTGTCGCAGAGGCGTAGGGCAGATGGCTGGGTCAAAAGACTCTAATTCCAGCGGTCAAACAGAAGAGTTGAAAGGCTTTGACGCCTTTGAGCTTCGCCTTGGCGATGAGATGCGAGGCGAGCGTGCGACGCTTGGCAAGTCGCTTCTGGATGTTCAGCGCGAGCTCAAGATCAAGGCCAACTATATCGCGGCAATTGAAAACGCCGACCCGTCGGCCTTTGAATCTAAAGGATTTATTGCTGGGTACGTTCGATCCTATGCCCGCTATCTGAACATGGATGCGGAAGAGGCCTTCCGCCGGTTCTGTGAAGAAAGCGGCTTTGAAACGCCCCGTGGTCCCGCCGCGACCGTCAAGGCGGCCCCTTCGAAACAGACACCGCGCAGTAGAAATAAGACGATAAGCGACCCGCTCCTCGACGGCAAAACCGCGTTTGTCCCTGAACGTCAAAGCTTCTTCTCCGGTGTCGAGGCCGGCGCGCTTGGCTCCTCACTGATTCTTTTGGCGTTGATTGTGGCGCTTGGATACGGCGGCTGGTCGGTCCTGAAACAAGTGCAGCAAGTCAAACTTGCGCCGGTCGAACAGTCGCCGGGTGTGGTTGCGTCGGTCGATCCGCTTGTTGGTGCGGGGTCTGCCGACGACCCGGACGAGGTAGCGGCACGGGAGGCAGCCCTGATGCGGCTCTATCGCCCGCAGGCGCTGGACGTCCCTGTTCTGGAAGCGCGGGATGGTCCAATTGCGACCATTGATCCCCGGTCCATCGGTGTTCTGGCTGCAGAGCAAGAGCGGTTGCTCCAGGCGGCTCAGGACACGCTACCGATTTTGCCCAAGATGGAGCAGCCTGTTGAAACCGTTCAGGTCGTCGAGCCGACGCCACCGGAACTGGCGATCCTTGCAGCCCGACCGGCGTGGGTACGGGTGAATGGTGCGGATGGCACGGTTTTATTCGAAAAGATTCTTGAGGCGGGCGAACGCTATGTGGTTCCTGCCACCGAGGAACCTCCGATCCTGCGGGCAGGAAACGCGGGATCGATCTATTTCGCCGTGAACGGAGAGACTTTTGGACCAGCGGCAGAGGGAGCCTCGGTCGCAAAGAATGTCGAACTTTCGTCCGATGCCTTGCAAGACCGCTATCAATTGGCAGATTTGGCGGCAGATCCTGACATGGCCGCTATTGTCGCTATGGCCAAGGCGCCTCTTCCGACAGAAGAATAAACTTAGCCTCTTGCGTTGCCCCTTTGGGGTAACAGGGCTATCTACAGGGCGACTGCAACCGGGATCGAGCTTTACCCATGTCGCTGAACCACGTGCGCCCTTGGCGCAATATTTATCGTCGAAAATCACGTCAAATCCACGTCGGCCCAGTTGCCGTTGGGGGTGATGCACCGATTACGGTTCAGACTATGACTAACACGGTCACCACGGATGTGCCCGCGACGATCAAGCAGGTTCTGGCCTGTGCCGAAGCCGGTGCGGATATCATCCGCGTTTCCGCACCAGACGAAGCCAGCGCGCGTGCCTTGAAAGAGATTGTAGCTGAGAGCCCGGTGCCGATCGTTGCGGATATCCATTTTCACTACAAACGCGCCATCGAAGCCGCCGAAAGCGGCGCGGCTTGCCTGCGGATCAATCCGGGCAATATCGGCGATGAAACCCGAGTTCGCGAGGTCATCAAGGCTGCGCGCGACCACAATTGCTCGATCCGTATTGGCGTGAATGCCGGATCGCTGGAAAAGCACCTGCTGGAGAAATACGGCGAACCTTGTCCCGACGCGATGGTCGAAAGCGGGCTGGAGCATATCAAGATTCTGCAGGACAACGACTTTCACGAGTTCAAAATCAGTGTGAAAGCTTCGGACGTATTCCTTGCAGCGGCAGCCTATCAGCAACTAGCCGAGGCGACAGATGCCCCAATCCACCTTGGGATCACCGAAGCAGGCGGGTTGATGTCCGGTACGATCAAGTCGGCAATCGGTCTGGGCAACTTGCTGTGGATGGGGATTGGGGACACGATCCGCGTGTCTTTGTCGGCCGATCCTGTCGAAGAGGTGAAAGTCGGCTACGAGATTCTGAAATCTCTTGGCCTGCGCCATCGCGGCGTAAACATCATCTCCTGCCCGTCCTGCGCGCGTCAGGGCTTTGATGTGATCAAGACCGTCGAAACCCTGGAAAAGCGGCTGGAACACATCAAGACACCCATGAGCCTGTCGATTATTGGTTGCGTTGTGAACGGGCCGGGCGAGGCGTTGATGACCGACGTGGGTTTTACCGGCGGCGGCGCCGGGTCGGGTATGGTCTATCTGGCTGGACAGCAAAGTCACAAGATTTCAAACGACGAGATGATCGAACATATCGTCGAACAGGTCGAAACCAAGGCTGCTGAAATCGAGGCGGCCGCGCCTAAGGACGCGGCCGAATAAAATCAGTTGGTGCGGACGTCGGCAACGACCTGTCGCATGCCATCCAACGGCAAGTAGCCACGCAGCATTTGATCCCCGACGACGAAGGTCGGCGTACCGCTGATTTGCATTTTCTGGGCCAACGCGTGGTTGGCGCCAAGAACCTGACTGACCTCTTCGCTTTCCATCGCGCCAATGATCTTGTCAGCATCCAACTCGAATTTCTCGGCGATGCGACGCAGGCTATTCTCGGTGACATTGCCGCGCATTGTCATCAAGGCATCGGAGACGTTCTTATAGGCGTCGTCGCCAGCATTTTGCAGGGTGGAGACGGCGAAGCGTGATGCCATCACCGATTCCTCGCCCAAGATTGGGAATTCTTTGACGATGATCTTGATATTACCGTCCGAGCTTAGCAGTTCGACCACTTCGTCATGTGCCTTGCGGCAATACCCGCAGCGGTAATCGAGAAACTCGACCATAACGACATCGCCCTCGGGGTTGCCACCTACCCAGGAATTTGGATCGTTAAACAATTCTTCGGCATTGTCCCGAACCATCGCGAGTTCGGCGATAGCCTCGCTTTCAGCCTGGCGCCGTTCGAGAACTGCAATGGCTTCCATCAGCACTTCAGGGTTGTCCAGAAGATATGCCCTAACCTCGGCGCGAAAGGCTTCACGCTCTGCGTCGGTCATGTCCGTTAAATCGGCGGCTTGTACGCCGGTCGCCAGAAAGGCCGAAACCGCGAGGGCCGAAAGGCGTCTTTTCAACATTGTCTATCTCCTGTTGGCGGCGTTTTTCGCCGCAGCAAGTATATCTTGAGCCCTGCGCCAACCGGTAGAGCCGTTCGGTAATAAATCAGAAGCACGTTTCGCATGCAGGGCCGCATCCTTCAAGCGACCAGACAGCGCATAGCGCTCTGCCGTTGCCAGCGAGGCCTGGCCGTTCTGCCCGGCGCGTGCGTAAGCTACCGCCAAATCGCGGAGTACACCGGAGGAAAGCCCGTCTCCAGCGCGGGCCTTTTGCAGGACTGAAAGCGCCCGCTGATTACCGTCTTTGGTATTTAGCGCGAGAAGTGCGCGGCCATAGCCGCCAAGGATCAGGGGATGTTTCGGCGCCAGTTTGACGGCTTTGGCATAAGCCGAAACTGCCGCACTGAATTGCCTGGATTCCAGCAGGATCTGACCCTTGAGTTCATGTGCAAACGGGTCGTCGGTTCTGCGGGCCAGAAGGGCGTTGATCTGTTTCAGGGCGTTCTTCGCGTCTGGTTTCTTATGGTAAGCCACGGCGCGTCGCATCAGTGCAACGTCGCTTTGATCCTTGGTGCCAACCTTGCGCAACGTGAACGACGGGTTCTGCAGGAAGGCGCCGAGTTTGCCTTTGGCGCGGGCAAACCAATAGTCGGCCTGCGTGCCCGCATCATTATTCACCGGATAGGCCGCGGCGTAACCCTTAACCCGCCGTAGCCGCTCTGCCGTCAGGGGGTGGGTGCGGACATAAGGGTCCTGCCGTCCGCCGATCAGAGCTTCCTGTCCGCGAAAAATCTCTAAAACGTCGGCCATTGCTTGGGGAGATACGCCCGCCCGCGCCATGAAGCGCGCACCGCTTTGGTCCGCTGCGGCTTCTTCCGCTCTGGTGTGTGAAAAGAAAACCCTTTGGGACGAACTCTGTGTCCCGGCCGCGAGGCCTGCACCTGCTTCGTGGTTGCCCGAGACCGCAAGTGCAGCAGCCAGCAATCCGCCGATTTTGGTCGCGACGCTCGAGGCTTGGTAATTCGCGTGCCGGCGCGCGATATGTCCGTTGGTGATATGAGCCATTTCGTGGGACAGTACCGCCTGCAACTCAGCCGCGCTGTCGAGCTTCAAAATCAGGCCGCTGTGAATGAAAACCGCGTCGGTGTCGGCCACGAAAGCGTTCAGGCTGCTGTCTTTCAAAATGATGATCTTGAGGCGAGAGGCATTAAGACCCGCCGCCGCTGCAATCGGGGCGGCGAGTTTCTGTAGGGCATACTCTATCTCTGCGTCCCGGATCATGGTTTGTGCGCGTGCCGGAAATGCCAAAGCCAGTGTCCCGGCGAGCAACCACAGAAGCATTCGCGCGCAAAAAGCACGGCCAGCGGCCATTGACGGCGCGCCCGGGCGCTGAGACAAAGCAATCATACCCCTGACTATGGAGAGCGGGATGCGGAATTCAAGGCGTGGTCTGGTTGATCCCTTCATTGTGATGGATGTGGTTGCTGCCGCCGCTCGTAAAGAGGCTGAGGGGCAACACATCATCCATATGGAAGTTGGGCAGCCCAGCACGCCAGCACCAGCGGGGGCAAGGGAGGCTTTGGCGGCTCAGCTGGAAACGGATGCACTTGGATATACCGTGTCCCTTGGCATTCCAGAACTTCGGGAACGGATCGCAAGGCTTTATAAAGATTGGTATAATGTCGACCTCGACCCAGAGAGGGTCATTGTCACAGCAGGGTCCTCGGGCGCGTTTGTCCTTGCCTTCACGGCGCTTTTTGAGGCCGGAGAAACCCTCGGCATTGGCGCGCCCGGCTATCCGTCGTACCGGCAGATCGCCAAGGCTTTGGACCTGACACCAGTGATCATCGAGACAGCGGCGGAAAACCGCTTTCAACCGGTGCCTGATGACTTGCCAGACGGTCTTGACGGCCTGATGGTGGCTTCGCCCTCCAATCCTTCGGGTACGATGCTGGGGCGTGAGGAAATGGTCGCGTTGATCGATGCCTGCCGCGAAACGGGCACCGCGTTCATATCGGACGAGATTTATCACGGGATCGAGTACGACAAGAAAGCGATCTCTGCGCTGGAGATTACGGATGACGTCTATGTCATCAATTCCTTCTCGAAGTATTTCTCGATGACCGGATGGCGCGTCGGATGGATGGTTGTGCCCCCCGATCACGTGCGGATCATCGAACGACTGATGCAGAACCTGTTCGTTTGCGCCCCTCACGCCGCGCAGGTGACCGCTCTGGCCGCGCTGGATTGCATGGAAGAAACAGAGGCGAACCTTGATGTGTACCGAGCCAACCGCGCGCTGATGCTTGAAGGGCTCCCCAAAGCCGGATTTACCAAGATAGCGCCGCCCGATGGTGCGTTTTACGTCTATGCCGACGTTTCAGACCTGACAGATGACAGCCACGCCTTCGCCGCAGAGATTCTGGACAAGGCTGGCGTCGCGGTCACACCCGGACTGGATTTCGACCCGGACCGTGGGGCTGGAACATTGCGTTTTTCCTATGCCCGCTCTACAGAAGACATCATTGAGGGGCTGCGCAGGCTGCGCCGCTTCATGAAAGAGCAGGGTAAGGCATAGGCCATGTGGATCAGGCTGATTATTGCGCTGCTGTTTGGGATTGTGCTGGCCGGATGGACCAACGCCCAGACAGACGGCGTCAGTCCGGCGCGGCTGGACATCGGGAAATCCGAGATCGTGAAAGAGGAGGCTGGCCTTAGGGTCAGCCTTGTTTTTTCTGCGCCCGTGCCTTTTCGAGTTACTCATTTGCAGGAACCACCTAGATTAGTGGTGGATTTCACCAATGGCGATTTACGGGGAGTAGATCCGTCGGAAATCTCCAGATCTGTTCACGTCGTTGCGGGCGCCGCCGGACCATTGTCGGCGGACTGTTCTCGTATGGTGTTGCAATTCGACAGCCCTTTTTTGCTGGAACGCACCAAGGTCGAAGCCATGGGTGAAGGCATCCGTGCGAATCTTTGGCTGCGGGGGGGCTCTACGACTGAACTAGCGAAACAGGCTCAGACCGAAGCGGAGTTGGCAGGGGGCTCGACCAAGAACCGTCCCGCGCAGCCCGTGATTCACCGTCAGGACGGTATGCGCCCGTTGCGCGTGATGTTGGACCCCGGTCATGGGGGAATCGACCCTGGCGCATTGAGCATGGGGCAGGTCGAGGCGCATCTGATGCTGGAATTCGCGCTGGAGCTCCGTGACCTTCTGGAAGGGGCCGGGATGGATGTTCTTCTGACGCGCGACACTGATTCGTATGTCTCATTGGAAAGCCGTGTGGCAATGGCCCAACGTGCAAACGTGGATCTGTTTCTGTCGCTTCATGCCGACGCATTAAATGAAGGTGAGGCGTCCGGCGCGACTGTTTACACGATCTCGGAGAAAGCCAGCGATAAGCTTTCTAAGCTTTTAGTGCAGCGGCATAACCGGGGAGAAATACTGGCCGGTGTGGATCTCACCGCACAGGACGATCAAATCGCGGATGTTCTTACGGATCTTGCACGGCAGAACACCTTGCCCCGTGC
>CAYFXM010000073.1:0-12127 GCA_964346965.1 uncultured Actibacterium sp.
AACTGCCCAGTCGCTGAAAACCATCACCGCTGGCAACGACTCGATCGCCATCACCGGTAACGTTCTGCGTGACTATCTGACCGACCTGTTCCCGATCCTGGAACTGGGCACCTCGGCCAAGATGCTGTCGATCGTGAAACTGATGAACGGCGGCGGCCTGTTTGAAACTGGCGCGGGCGGCTCGGCCCCGAAGCACGTTCAGCAGCTGGTTGAACAGAACCACTTGCGTTGGGACTCGATGGGTGAGTTCTGTGCACTTGGTGAATCGCTGAACTTCCTGGCCGATAGCAAAGGCAACGCCAAAGCGGGCGTTCTTGGTGCGGCTGCCGAAGCTGCGACCCAAGGCATCCTGGACGACAACCGTTCGCCCTCGCGCAAAGTGGGTGAGCCGGACAACCGCGACAGCCACTACTGGTTCGCACGTTACTGGGCCGAGGCCGTCGCCGCACAGTCAGACGATGCAGACCTAGCTGCAGAGTTCGCGCCGGTTGCCAAGGCGCTGGCCGATGGTGAAGCCGCGATCCTGTCGGAACTGGCAGCCGCTCAAGGCCCGGCAGCCGAAATCGGTGGCTACTACAAGCCAAGCGTTGAGCTGAAAGCCAAAGTCATGCGCCCAAGCGCCACGCTGAACGCGATCATCGGCTAAGCTGCTCTGACAGTATGAGAATGACGAAAGCCGCCCTTCGGGGCGGCTTTCTATTGCGGCAAACAGTTCGGAGAATCCCCTCTCGTGGAATCGGCTGGGCTGATAGCATTCAGGTATGACCAGCGAGAAAACCATGAAGGCGGTGGTGTTCGACCGCTATGGCCCACCCGAGGTTCAGACACTCCTCGATGTGCCGATTCCTCATCCGGCAGCGGGCGAGGTGCGGGTGAAAATCCGCGCAACCACGGTCGGAAGAACCGATACCGCCACCTTGCGCGCCCATCCCTTTTTCGCCCGTTTCATGACCGGGTTGTTCCGGCCAAAAATGCGGACCTTGGGCATGGATTTTGCCGGCGACATACAGGCTGTCGGCGCCGGTGTCTCGGCCTTTCAGGTTGGTGACAGGGTATTTGGGTTGATGCCGGATGTGTTTGGCGCTCATGCCGAATATCTATGTGTCCCCAGCGACGGCGCGATTGCGCAAATACCCGGCGACCTTCCTTACGATCAGGCTGTTGTCGGCGAGGGTGCTTGGTACGCGCATGGAACCGCCCAATTGCTGGGGGAGGGTCAGCGGTGCCTGATCTATGGCGCGTCCGGGGCAATCGGCACAGCAGCGGTTCAACTTGCCAAAGCCCGAGGCGCTTACGTCGTCGCCGTTGTCGGTACGCGCCACCTAGATCTGGCAAAGTCACTCGGGGCGGACCGGGTGATCAATTACGAAGAGGACGATTTCACCGCAATCGGTGAGACTTTCGATGTGGTCTTCGATGCAGTGGGCAAAACCTCTTGGTTTGAGTGCCATCCGACTTTGCGCCAGGATTCCATCTATGCGGCTACCGACCTGGGTCCTGGCTGGTCGAATATCTGGCTCTCTCTCTGGTATGGATTAACAGGTGCGAAAAAGGTTCAGATCCCTTTCCCGGTGGAGCCCGAAAAGTTCATACGACAGCTTGCCGGGCTGATGGCTGAGGGGAAGTTTCAGGGCGTTTTCGACCGGAACTATCCATTGGAAGAGATCGTCGAAGCCTTCCGCTATGTCGAGCAAGGGCAGAAGACCGGCATTGTTGTCGTCACGCCGTGACATCGCCCTGTTCGACCGTTCCCGACATTTGTTTGGCCTTGCCATCGCTCACCGGGCGATTTGTCTGCCCAAATCTTCCAAAATTGGACAATCCGGCCGGTCATCCCCGGCGCAGCAGTCCACCAGATGCGATAGGGTTGCGCGCATCGACTGGAGTTGCGCAATTTTCTCGTCGATCTCGTCCAGATGTGCTTGGGCCAGCTGCTTCACCTTGGCGCTTTCGCGGCTGTCATCCTCATACAGCGCCAGTAGGGTACGGCAGTCCTCGATGGTGAAACCCAAGGCGCGGGCGCGGCCCAGAAAGGTCAGCTTGTGAAGGTCGGTTTCCCGGAAGTAGCGATAGCCGTTGTCATTGCGTTGCGGGGTAATCAGGCCGATATCCTCGTAATAACGGATGGTTTTGGCAGGGACATCCGAACGAGCGGCGACTTCTCCGATATTCATGACCGGGGCTCCTCTCCAAGAACCGCTTGCACGCGGCGTAGGCGCAGGGCGTTCGTCAGCACAAAGACCGAGGACAGCGCCATCGCCCCCGCCGCCAACATGGGTGACAATAGGAGCCCAAAGGCAGGGTACAATACGCCGGCAGCGACTGGGATGAGCGCGACGTTGTAGCCAAAGGCCCAAAAAAGGTTCTGGCGAATATTGCCAAGTGTGCGGTTCGAGACCTCGAAGGCGTTCACCACACCACGAAGGTCGCCGGACATCAAAACAACATCGGCGGCCTCTATCGCAACATCCGTGCCGGTACCGATAGCAATTCCAACATCTGCCTGCGCCAAAGCAGGCGCGTCATTGATGCCGTCACCGACGAAGGCGACCTGTTGATCACCCTGCTGAAGGTCTTGGATCGCGGCGACTTTGCCGTCGGGAAGAACTCCGGCGATCACTTGATCGATGCCAAGTTCTGAAGCGATGGCAGTAGCGGTTTCTTTCTTGTCTCCGGTCAGCATCACAATCCGATGGCCATTTTGACGCAACGCATCGATGGCGGCTTTGCTGGTTGGCTTGATTGGGTCGGAAACGGCGATGACACCAGCGGCCCGACCGTTGATCGCGACAAAGAGTGCTGTCCGACCTTTCTCAGCGAGATCTCGTTCGATATCAGCGAGATCACCGAATTCGACCCCCTCGCGCGCCATCAAACGATCCGCCCCAACCAAGACCACTTGGCCTGCGACAGTCCCTTTGACGCCATAGCCGGGAATGGCCTCGAACTTCTCAACCTTGAGGCGCGGCAGATCATCAGCCTGGGCCGCCCTGACGATCGCTTGTGCGATCGGGTGCTCTGACCGCTCTTCGACCGCAGCGATACGTGCCAAAAGATGTGGCCTTTCAAAACCGGTTGCCGGAACCAATTCGGTAAGTTCGGGCCGTCCTTCGGTCACGGTCCCGGTCTTGTCGAGCGCCACGACACCGACGGACGAAAGCTGCTGCAAGGCTTCGCCCTTGCGGAAGAGAACGCCCAGTTCGGCGGCCCGCCCCGTGCCCACCATGATCGACGTCGGCGTGGCAAGGCCCATGGCGCAGGGGCACGCGATGATCAGGACCGAGACACCTGCAACCAAGGCCAGTGTCATCGCGCTGGCCCCACCAAACAGCAGCCAGACAATCACCGTCGCAAATGCTGCTGCCATAACCGCAGGTACGAACCAGAGCGTTATCCGGTCCACAACACCTTGAATGGGCAGTTTGGCGGCTTGCGCCTCTTCCACCATCCGAATGATTTGCGACAAGGTGGTCTCAGACCCAACCCGTGTTGCCCGGTAGTGCAGACTGCCCGCACCATTCACGGTGCCCCCCGTCACCTCGGCGCCAGCGGTCTTGGCGACGGGCAAAGGCTCGCCAGTCAACATGCTTTCATCTACATGGCTGCTACCTTCGGTCACCAGCCCGTCGACCGCGATCCGCTCGCCCGGGCGAACCAGAACAAGGTCACCAGGATTGATGTCATCGACCGGCACTTCGATCGGCACGCCTTCTCTCAGGATATGAGCCGTTCGCGCCTGCAGTTTTAAAAGTGTCTGGATCGCGGCACCGGTTCGCCCCTTGGCCCGCGCTTCGAGGAATCGCCCCGTCAGGATCAGAACGACAATCACCGCTGCAGCCTCGAAATAGACGGCCCGTACGGCTTCGGGCAGCAATCCCGGTAAAAAGGTAGCCACAACCGAATAGCTATAGGCCGCGGCCGTCCCCAATGCGACAAGACTGTTCATGTCCGGTTGCAGCTTGGCAAGTGCAGGGAAACCCCGAGCATAAAACTCTCGACCCGGCCCGATCAAGACCAACGAGGTCAGCAGGAATTGCAGAACCCAGCTTGTTTGCTGACCTATTGTCTGACCGACAAAGTGATGAAAGGCGGGGATCAAATGCCCCCCCATCTCGACGATAAAGACCGGCAATGCCAAGGCCGCCGCCAACAGGGCGCGCCGCGCAGCATCTTTCGCTTCTGCCTCTTTACGGGCAAGTTGTTCTTGCCGGATATGCTCGTCAGACAAGCGCGACGGGTATCCCGCGTTCTTGGTCGCCTCCATTAGCGCATCCAGAGGAATCTTGGCGTTGATCAGGTCCACTGTCGCCGTATCTGCTGAGAGATTGACACTGACCGTCCCCACGCCGGGAATAGCCGTCAAAGAGCGTTCGACGCGACCTGCGCAACCGGCGCAATTCATACCGTCGACGGAAAGGATGACTTTAGACTGGGCTGCCATTTCGGAACTCCGTTGCTGACAGAGTACCACATAAGGGTTCCAGTCGCTGGAAGGTCAACTGTAAACAGAGAAATTTTTCTCTGAAACCAAAGAAAAACGGCGCTTCGCAGCGCCGTCGTCGTTATTTCACCTATTTCGCGAGAACGTATCGTCCCGGGGCGTCTTCGATTGCCTTCAGCTTGCCCTTGCCCGGCACCCGCGGCTCGACCGGTTCTTCCTTGGAATGAGCATCCATCCATTTGGCCCATTCTGGCCACCAAGAGCCCTTGTGCTCTTCGGCTCCAGACAACCATTCCTGGTGATCCTCGGGGAAGTCGTCGCGGGTAAAATAGTTGTACTTTGCCTTTTCAACCGGCGGGTTGATTACCCCGGCAATATGGCCTGAACCGCCCAGAACGAACTTCACGTCGCCGCCCAACAATTGCGTCGCCGGGTAGATCGACTTCCACAATGCGATGTGATCTTCCCTGGTCGCCAGAACGAAGAACGGCACCTTGATCTTACCCAAATCAATCGGCACACCATCCAGAACCAGATGCCCCGGTTCGCGCAGGCCGTTCTCGATATAGACATGTTCCAGATACCAGAGCAGCATGGCCGCTGGCAGGCGAGTGCTGTCCGAATTCCAAAACAGAAGGTCGAAGGCCGGGGGCTTATTCCCCATAAGGTAGTTCATCACGTGGAAGGACCAGACGAGGTCGTTCTCTCGCATCATCGAGAACATCTCTTGCAGGTGATGGTTCTCTAGGTAGCCAGTGTCCTTCATATGTTTTCGCATCGAAGCCAGCTGATCGTGGTCAATAAACACCCCGGTCTCGCCCACATCAGTAAAGTCCACCATCGTGGCCAGCGTGGTCGCCGTGGCGATACGTTTATCCTTCTTGGCCGCCAAATAAGCCAGCGTGGCAGTCACGAGGATACCGCCAATACAAAAGCCCAGAATGTCGAATTTCTTCTCACCGGTGTCCTTTTGAACCGCATCAAGCGCTGCCAGCGGACCAAGCTTCATATAATCTTCGAAGCTCATCTCGGCGTGTTCTTTGGTCGGGTTCACCCAGGAGATCAAATAGACGCTGTGGCCCTGTTTGAGCATGTATTGCACCATGCTGTTATCGGGGCGCATGTCGAATATATAGAATTTGTTGATCCAGGGGGGCACGAAGATCAGCGGGCGTTTCTTCTGCACGTCTGTCATCGGCGCGTAGTGGATCAGCTGCATCAGCTCGTTTTCGTAGACCACCTTGCCCGGCGTGGTGGCCAAATCCTTGCCAACCTCGAAGGCCTCGGGATCGTTGGTCGAGATATCCAGCCGTCCGTCTCCGCGCTCAAGGTCTTCGACCAGATTACGGAAACCGTCGAGCAGGCTTTGGCCCTCTGTCTCGATCAGTTTTTCACGGGCGGCGGGGTTTACCATCAACTGGTTGGCGGGGGACATCGCGCTAAGCATCTGGCGGGTGTAGAACTTCACTCGCAGAGATTCCTTGGTGCCATCCGGCAGACCTTCAAGGAACCGCTCCGTCGCATTTTCCAAAGCGATGTGGGATTCCTTCAGCCCTTTCAGCAGGGGATCGTTGTTCCATTTTTCGTCCCGGAAACGCTTGTCCCGGGTACCCGCGCTGTCACCGGTCCAGGCTTCCTGCCATGCGTTTGTCCAATCGACCCAATAGGATTGCACGCACTCGGCCATCCGCATCGGGTCGCTCATCAATTGTGGAAGCGCGGTCAAGTAGGCTTCCATCACCGACTTTAAATCCACGACCGAGAACTCATCGCCGCTTACCTTGTCGATAGCGTTCTGGCCGGCTTGGTTCATGACCGTTTGGGCCCGGCCCATAAGCTCTGCCCACTCTTGTGTTTGTGTCTGAAGCTTATCGATTTCCATACGGAACCCCTCCGGATTTGCGCATCAACGGCAATGCGGCACGCTCAGAAGGTTCTTTCGACGAGAGACCGAGGTCAATGGTTAACTTGCGCGTGGATTACTTGTTTTAGCTTTCAAGCTGAGACGAAGCGACGCGGCCAGCACTTATTCGAGTTCGTGCCGCCACGGCGGGTTGGCTCCGGCTCGTGACACGGTAACGCCCGCCACGCGTGCGCCAAATTCCAGCGCTTGTTGCAATTCGTCGTGCGAAGCTCCGATAAAGCCAGCTTTCGATAGCAATCCAAGATCGTGTAGCTTGGCCAGAAAGCCCGCATTAAACGTGTCTCCCGCGCCGATCGTATCTACGACATCTACTATTTCGACACCAGCATGCACCTGTTCTCCGCCTTGCAAATACAGGCACGACCCCTCACCACCCTTGGTCACGATCACACTGCCCGGTGTCATCGCAAGAACCTCAGCTACTTGTGAATCTAGATCGCTGGCCTCTGGAAACAACCAATCCAGATCCTCAGAGGAAACCTTGATGATATCGCTGACGCCAATCACCTTCGCCAGACGAGCGCGGTGGCGGGTTTCATCCAGAATGAAGCTCGGTCGAATATTTGGGTCCAGCATGACAAGCCGGCCAGCAGCCTCGCGTTCTGCAAGCGCGGCATAACTGTCCGCAGCGGGCTCTACGCAAAGACTGATTCCGCCGAAATAGAACGCTTGGACCTCGCTCCCTAGTTCGGGGAGGTCCTCGACACCGATCATACGGCCAGCGGAATTCTCATCGTAGAACGTATATGTCGCATGACCATCCGTTAGCTGGACCATGGCCAAGGTCGTCAGACGGTCGCTTCGGATAAGCGCATCGCAGTTGACGCCACTTTCCCTCAGGGCCGCTACAAGTTGTTCGCCAAACTGGTCATAGGAGATGCCGGACACCATTCCGGCCGGTATGCCGAGGCGACCAAGACCGATGGCGGTGTTGAATACCGCTCCACCGCAATAGGGCACAAAACCCGTAGCCCCGCCGACGGTCGTTTCGGGAACCATGTCGATCAATGCTTCACCACAACACAGGATCACGTTGGTAACTCCTAAATTCGCTGCGACTGTCCGGCGCGATCAAGGTCACACCGATAGAATTCCGCGGCTTGCAGAATTGCTGGAAGCAGTACCGCGCATGGCAAGCATAACATCGAAATCGGCATGAACGATGGGGCGATTTACCCCGACGCCCGAGAATCTTCCGAGCGCAGCCCTAAATGTGCAGATTTCTTTGAGTTGTCGTTCAGTAAAGCGGCCTGGTCCAAGGTTCAAAGAAGGCAATCTCCTTCAAGGGGCTTCGATTGGCCACCGGGGGGAATTGACCGCAGACGGTTCCAAAGTCGCGAAAATCCCGGATTTAATCATCTCGGGGTGCCAGCCCGTCAACGCACTGGTTGGTCGAAGGCCCCCAACAGCGGGGGCCTTGCCCATTGGTTTTAACGCAGGCGCACTTCGGTTTCGGAATCGAAGAACATGGCTGTCTCGGGTGCGAAGCGAACCTCTACACCAGTTCCCGATGGGACCGCCTCGTCGCCCTTGGTCTCGACCACGATACGCTCTCCCGTAGGCGTGGTCAGATAGTCATATGCCACACCACCCAAACGCTCGCGGATGTCCACTGTCAGCGGCGAGTCTGCCACGGCTACCTCAAGGTTTTGCGGACGCAGACCAACGGTTACAGTGCTACCTTCTGCGGGTAGGGCAACATTTGTTGCGATAACAGCATTGTTCAGGGCCGGGACACGAACTCCACCACCTTCGACGACACCATTCAGGAAGTTCATGCTTGGCGAGCCGATGAAGCCTGCAACGAATTTGTTGTCGGGGTCTTGGTACAACTCCATCGGGCTGCCGACTTGTTCAATATATCCTGCACGCAATACCACGATCTTGTCGGCCAAAGTCATGGCTTCAACCTGATCGTGGGTCACGTAAATCATGGTCGCCCCGATTTCCTTGTGCAGACGGGCAATCTCCACGCGCATGTCGACACGCAGTTCGGCATCAAGGTTCGACAGAGGTTCGTCGAACAGAAAAACTTCCGGGCCGCGGACAATCGCGCGGCCAATGGCTACACGCTGACGCTGACCACCGGACAGAGCTTTGGGCTTGCGTTTCAGGTACTGGTCCAGCTGAAGAATTTCGGCAGCCTTGCCGACTTTCTCGTTGATTTCAGCCTTGGGAACACCGTTCATCTTCAGGCCGAAACCCATATTCTCTTCCACGGTCATATGCGGGTAAAGCGCATATGTCTGGAACACCATCGCGACACCACGGTCAGCAGGGTCAGCCTTGGTCACATCACGACCGCCAATGCTGATCTGACCGTCGCTGGTCTCCTCCAACCCCGCGACCATGCGAAGCAGTGTGGACTTGCCACATCCCGACGGGCCGACGAAGACACAGAACTCACCGTCTTCGATTTCAAGGTCCACCCCATGGATGACCTGTACATCACCATACCTTTTGATGGCCTTTTTCAGCGTTACACCAGACATAGATTGTATTCCTTCCCGAAAGACTATGAGGGGAATTGCCAAGACGTCGCCTCGGCCCCGATTTTTTGCGCAGTTTCCAGAAGAGCAGGTTTAAACTGGTCCAACTCATCCAGCATGAAGCGCGTTGTTGAGGTTGCGATTGAGATTGCGCCGATAACTCGTCCGTTGGACGACAGCACCGGTGCTGCAATAGAGATGATGCCCTGCTCGTGTTCTTCACGGTCATAGGCCACACCCGACTTTTGGATATCGCCGAATTCTTTGCTCAAGCTGTCAACAGAGGTGTGCGTGGCGGGTGTATATTGAAAGTAGGATTGCTGCTGCAGTACGATTTGCAGCCGCTTCGGAGCCATGAAAGCCATCATGGCTTTGCCAACGCCCGTACAATAGGCAGGTGCGACGGCGCCCACCTGCGCCAGCGTTTCAAACCGGTCCGAGGCGCGCAACTTGTCGACAAAGAGAACCTGTCCATTGTCAATCTGCGCGAGGTGCACCGATTCACCGACCTGTGCTGCCAATTCTTCAACATAGGGGCGGGCGATAGGAGCCAGCGACGCGTTTTTCCACGCGGTGTGCGCAAGGCGCATTAGGCGAATACCTAGGCTATAGGTGCCCCGATCTTCATCCAGAGACAGCATCTTCTGATTCGTCAGTGTCTGTAAAAGACGGTACAGGGTTGCCTTGGGATAGGGGCTGATCTCCAGCAACTCCGAGAATCGTACCGGCCTGTCAAAGTCCGCTACGGCATCCAGAATTTCCAAAGCTTTTCCGACAGTTCCGTCGCTGGCCGCTTGCTTGCTCATCGTTTTAATTCCTCCCTGCTTCGCCCGGGCCTGCCGAACGAAACTGTTGACAACCATAACCGGTTCACTGCATAGTTTCAATAGTTGAGATCGAGTTTCATTATTTGGAACCATAAATCAACCCCGAATGAACGGAACAAAAGGGAGGAAACCATGTTCCACCGTACCAAAGCCCTGGCTGCCGCCTTGGTTGCCGCAACCGCGCTTTCCGGCGCAGCATCTGCTGAAGGTTTGACTGGCGACCTGAGGATCTTCCTCGACACTTCGAATCCGGCGCCTCGCGCCACCATGGAGGCGATGATCGCGCGTTTTCAGGAAAAGAACCCAGATCTGAAGATCGAGACAACGGTGATCGATCGCGAAGCGTACAAGACCCAGATCCGCAACTTCTTGACCGCGAATGCGCCGGACGTTGCCAACTGGTATGCCGCCAACCGGATGACGCCTTATGTCAATGCCGGTCTGTTCGAAGATGTGTCGGACTTGTGGGCCGAGCCGGAGATCGCCGAGAACCTTGCCTCGACCAAAGGTGCGATGACCCTCGACGGCAAGCAGTGGGGCGTGCCCTACACCTACTACCAGTGGGGCGTCTACTATCGTAAGGACATCTACGAAGAACTGGGGATCAGCGAGCCGACCAACTTTGACGAGATGGTTTCGAACTGCGAAAAAGTCATCGCTTCGGGCCGCAAGTGCTACACCATTGGTACGAAGTGGTTGTGGACCGCGTCGGGCTGGTTCGACTATTTGAACATGCGAACCCACGGCTTCGATTTCCACATGGAGTTGGCCCGTGGCGAGATCGCCTGGACAGACGACCGCGTTCGCGAAACCTTTGCCAACTGGCGTCGCCTGATCGACCTCGGTGCATTTGTAGACGACCACCAGAACAAGGATTGGCAGCAATCGCTTCCGTTCCTGGTATCGGGTGACGCTGCCGCAATCCTGAAAGGTAACTTTGCCGTGGCACCGCTGCGCGAAGCGGGCCTGACCGATGATCAACTGGACTTCCACCAGTTCCCGGCCATCACTCCCGGTGTGGCGCTGGCCGAAGACGCTCCGACCGACACGTTCCACATTCCGGCAAAAGCCGCGAACAAGGAAGCCGCCCGCGCGTTCCTGCGCCATGTGGTCTCGGTGGAAGAACAGACCATCATCAACAACGGCGAGAACCTTGGTCAGTTGCCTGTCAACGCCAAGTCGTCGGTCGACAACGACAAGTTCCTGAACAAGGGATTCAAAATGCTGTCCAGCAACAGCCCTGGCGGTGTTGCGCAGTTCTTCGACCGCGACTTCCCTGCTGAGATGGCAAAGGCGGCCATGGAAGGCATGCAGGAGTTCATGGTGTTCCCGGACAACCTAGATGATATCCTCGAGCGTCTCGAGGGTGTGCGTCAGGACGTCTACTAAGCGCCCCCTGGGCGCGCGGAGCATTGTACTCCGCGCGCCTATCTTGCCCATTCCAGGTCACCAGCGACAAGCGCCGAGGGGTGTTTCTCCCTGTTGACCGGTCATGCCCGCACGACCCCTAAGTAGGACAATCTGACGATGAACCAGTGGTATAAACAAAACCAAATTGCGGTGACGCCCTGGCTGTTTCTGTTGCCGGGAATAGCGATGTTCGCGCTCTACGTGATCTATCCGATCGCGCAGAGCTTCAATATCTCGCTATACAAATGGGACGGGTTGGGTGAGGCCGAGTTTATCGGTTTGGCCAACTACGAAAAGCTCCTGACCAACGACAAGGCCTTTACGGTTTCGCTCTGGAACAACGTGAAGTGGCTGATCTTCTATCTTCTGGCCATACCAGCCGGGCTGTTTATCGCGTTGTTTCTCAACCAGACAGTGCGGGGCATACGACTGTACAAGTCGTTGTTCTTCTTTCCCTTCGTGATTTCCCAGATCGTTGTCGGTCTGGTGTTCACCTGGTTCTACGACCCGACTTTCGGGCTGTTCAATGCGATCATCGGGGTTGTCGGGCTGGGTCCGGTCAACATTCTGGGCGACCCGACTTTTGCGACCTACGGCATTATCGCGGCGGGTCTCTGGCCGCAGACGGCCTATTGCATGATCCTGTACCTCACCGGCCTGAACGCCGTGGACCCAGAGCAGGTCGAAGCCGCGCGGCTGGATGGGGCAAAGGGCATGAAGATGCTCTGGTACGTGATCCTTCCGCAGTTGCGACCGGCGACTTTCATCGCATTCGTGGTGACGATCATCGGGGCGCTGCGAAGCTTCGACCTGATCTCGATCATGACCAATGGCGGGCCTTTCGGTTCGACCCGGGTGCTGAGCTTTTACATGTTCGAGAAATCATTGTCGGAATACGGGTTCAAGATGGGCTATGGCGCAGCCATTGCTGTCATCCTGTTCCTGATCATGCTGGTTTTCATCGCCTACTTCCTGTGGCGGATGTACCAAGACGAGAAAGGGGCACGGTAAGATGTTTCCTACACCAATCGAGAAA
>CAYFXM010000074.1:0-11961 GCA_964346965.1 uncultured Actibacterium sp.
TCGCCTGTTTGCCTTATCGCGGCGGGACCCTGGTTGGTCTGCTCAACCAAACGTTTACCGGCAAGGTCGCCGGCTTCGCGCGGGCTATTCGCCACGATGTCGGGCGTAAACGGATCCAAGAGACGATTCGACCCTTATTCGAATCCCTGCGCGACGCTTTCGGCAAAGACTAGGTCGAGCGTCTTTTTCCCTCGTGGCCCGAGTCCTCGCGAGACGCGCCCGCGTATCTACATCAGAGAATGTATATGGATCATGATGCACGCAGGGGACTTGGACCCCAAGCTCGACGCGGCTTTGAGCGTTGTCTGCCGGCCTGGCGCCTATAAAGCTAGAGACGGATCGCGTCTAGTAGCGCGCGTATACGGAGGTGCTACCGTCTGCCTTGAAGGTGTATACGTTGTACGGGTGGTTGCCTGGCAGATCCATACCGGGCGCGCTCTGCGGCATCCCTGGGACGGCCAGACCAGTGACATCGGGCTTCTCTGCCAATAGGCGCTTGATGTCCTGCGCGGGCACGTGGCCTTCGACGACGTAGCCCCCGACGCGCGCGGTGTGGCAGGATCTGAGCTGCGGGGCGACACCGTTTTGCCTCGCAATCTGGTCTAGATTCTGTACATCATAGGCGTTGACGGTAAAGCCGTTGGCCCTCAAGTGTCGTATCCAGTCCTTACAGCAACCGCAGGTTGACGTCTTGTACACAGTGATTTCCGCAGTGTCGGCCGGCGCCTGGGTGCAACTCACGCCAATGACCAATGCCGCTGCGATACCTGCTAGGCTCAGTACCCGTTTCATCAGTGCTTCACTCCCATTTCGTGCTGCTTTCTAAAACAAAAGCATATCACATATGGTGTGTCTTTGACCTGGATCAACCACCGGGCACGAGAAGCAGCCGCAAGCCTCTTTGCGGGCACACAGCTTTCACGGGCAGGTGTCCTTCTTCAGTAGTTATCCAAACCATCCGACCGGGTCGCGAGTGGATCGCTGGTTACCGGCGTGCACATATCGCAGCGAGATCAGCAACGAATGAAAGCCCGCATGCCTTGCCACATTGCGTGTATGGTTAAGGATGTATAGGCTGCATAAGGCCGTAGAAGACCAGTAATCGGACGTTTATGGCGTCTATATTTAGGAATGTATGAATCCTGAAGCGCGTCTGGCTAAGGATGACCCAGGCATATGAGCTGAGCACTGACCCCAGTTAAGCTAACGGGTCGGGGAGGTCCAAAATCGCAGTGCTTCCAACAAGCTGCCGGCGTGAGGATTTGCGGAATCAGACGTGCGACTTACCTGACGCTCAGCCTCCGGAAACCTGGCGGTTGATCTATCTTGCCGATGAAGCGTGGCGCAGTATCCAGCATCGGTGTCCATTGGAGCCGGATCGCGGCACGCTGCAGCTATATCGCGCCGTCACGGTCAGAGATCGTCCGTATCTGATATGGCGCTATCAAAGTCAGGCCGAGCCAGATCTCAAGATCGGCCCTGAGAACCATTATGCCGTTACCGCATTTCCTCCTTATTTGCGATACGTATCCTGTTACTCCAATCATGACATGATGGATATTCAGCTCGGGGCCGATGCATTAACGGCCGAGCAGTTTGCCGTGCTGGACTACAACCGCTTTCAGGAACGTGAGCGGCTTCTGGAGCACTACCGCAAAAGGGTGGAAGAAACGCTCGATGACCTAGACCGCCACCGGGAATTAGCACTGATGATCTGGCATTGTTTTAACAGTGGCGGGCATCTTCCCGGGTCCTTAGAAGAAGCTGTCGCGGTCCTTAGCCATTGCCTGGAGCGCAAGCCAACCGATATCAAAGTCCTAGGGCTCTTAGGCCTAATCACCTACACGCTCGGAGGTATAGATATGGCGTCAATGATCTTCCAACGCGCGTGCGAGGTGGACAAAAAGAGCCCGGTTTACCCTTACTACGTGCATCTGATCGCCTTGGAGGCCGGCAACAGTCAGG
The DNA here is from genome assembly GCA_964346965.1 of uncultured Actibacterium sp. Lineage (GTDB taxonomy): Bacteria > Pseudomonadota > Alphaproteobacteria > Rhodobacterales > Rhodobacteraceae > Actibacterium_B. The sequence goes on from CAYFXM010000074.1 coordinate 1,966, forward strand.
CCGCTAACAAGGCTCTGAGAGAGGCCAAGGAAAGGGCAAAAAGCCAAAAACGCGGAAAGCCCCCATGGTCGCTTTACAGTAATCCTGCAGAAGATTATCGGGACAAGCTTTCCGGCCAGGTCGAGCAGCTGCGCAAGAAGGTCGAAGGTTTCCAACCGCTGACAGACAAGATGATGGCCGAGCAGGACCAGGCAGAGATTCGAATCGATAAAAAGAACGTACCCGAACCCTTGCATGTCCTGATCCCCTTGGTGAAAAAATGGGGTGTGGGTGACGATACTTCCCGAGGCTATATCGTCAGGCATGCGACCAAGAAGGAAAAAGCCGAATTAAGACGCGCCTACGCACAGCACGCCGAAGCCATTCAAGAATGGCTGGATAGTTTTGAACCAGAAACAATGCCTTCTGAGGCTGCTTGCTTCATGTACATGTGTGAAGCCCATGAAGAATTGGATGCCGAATAAAGATCGGGGTAGGCCTTGAATTGTGAACTTCACAAGCGGTCCCGCAAGAAAGCGCAGGCCTTTCTCGATCGAGACTGGATACGAAGCGCTCGCTCGCAGGGGATGCGGGGTGGCTGATCGCCTTAGGACTTATTTCCTGCGTTTGACAAAGGTATTCGTTTTTTCACTCCATTGAACATCGACGGTAAGCACTTGGCCGATAGCGCTCGGAAGCACAGCGAGGGCTACGTCCATGTCTTCACTATTCTCAAATTGAAAGGTCATTTTGTTGCCGTTTCTCAGGGTCAACATCCAACGTCCCACCTGGGTCCCATGAAGGGGCAAGACGGAAGGCGATTTGATCCTGCTCGCCCGAACAGTTGCCGGATTGAGTTTGAAGTTATGCCGGTGTTTGCGCATGTGAAGCACAGGATCGGACTGATCCACCGTATCGATAAGGCCCACGGTGCTCTTTTCGGCTTGCTTCTTGAAATATGCACTGAGAAGGGCGCCAAAAGGGCCGAGAAGATGAGGGAGGGCTTCGAGAACGCCGCCTTGCCCACCGATGCGAATGAAGTAGAGCTCGCTGTCTCGCAAGTAAACGCGGTAGAGACGATCCAAGGACGTAAGCGAGATAAATCTCACGTTAAACGGTTGTGTGCTCATAAACCTACTTGTAGCACAATACTTGAACGTTGAAGGGCACGCTTGAGTTGCCGCCCGGGAGGAGGCAATTGGGCTCAGGTCTTCAATTGTGAATCGCAGAGGAAAAACCAGAAGAAACCGGGTTCAGATCGCAGTTTTCGCTAACGTACCCACCGAAGCAAGAGCGAAGGATAGGGTCCCCGCTTTAAGGGGTCGTGGCTGTTCCGACTAACGGCTCGCGATCAACGAATCTGAGTTCACGAATTGTGCTTTATCCAATCGGCGATTGCCTTGACAACCTCGTCCTCGATCCCGAGGAAACCGTGATAGGAGCGGGCATGGCAGGCAGCGCTTCTTGGCGGATCGCCTCCCTCGAAGGCAAGCACTTCAACTTTACGAGCATTCTTTAGCTTCTTGGCGATGCTTTTCGTACCCGAATAGGGCGACACCTGGCAGCCATCTGCCTTGTGGTGCACGATCAATACGGGTTGGCGTATCGTCTTTAACTTGGCATCGAACACCGTGTAGGGGCGACTCTTGCTGAGCCCGGTGACCGTTGCCGTCAGGACTACCCCGTCAGGACCACCGTCTGAAATACGCGCGGCGCTATTCGCCGCTGAGAGCGAGCCGCGACTGGTCCCTATGACCCAGACGGGGACCGCGGCCTTGCTCTTGAGCCAGGTAATCACGGCCTGGATATCCTGAGCGTGCTTCTCCCCCGATCTAAAGCCGACGAGCCCCTCGCCGGCTTGACGATCGGAGGGGGCATCGACGGTAGCGACAATGAATCCCAGCTGTGCAAACAAGCGTCGGCTACGGACCAAGAAATTGCCCTGTAATGCGCCGGCCATCCCTGTTGGCGCGGCCCCGATCCGCCCGTCGCCGCCCGCGAACAGAATTACGCTTGCCACTGGCTTTGCTGGCGTTATCAGCATGAAAGCTTGCGATATGCCAGGCCGCGTGGGAATGCTGACATACTGTTCGTCTTGGGCGTGAGAAGACGGCAATGTCATGAAACCCGTCAGAATGATCGCTAGCGCGGAAGCGACAACGGTTAGGTAACGCACGACGCTTTTCCCCTCCGCGAATAACATGGCACAAGTCAGGCTGTCTGAACACCCAGGGCGAGATGACAGGTTGCGCTAACATGCCCACAGAAAGAGTCTCTGCCGTCTATATCTCAAGGATGTACGGACCGCGAGGCGTGGAGGGGCTCCATCCCAAGTTTGAAGTTTATTAATCGGACCCTGCCCCATCGCATTAACGCGTCGCCCGCCAGGCGAACGGTTCCATGGGTCCCTCCTCGCCAGGGAGTATAAGCCGAATCAACGACGGCGATCCTATCAATGATACGGCCCAGCTTGGTCTATGGAGTCCTGGATCGGATTGAGTCGATTCGAAAGAACCAGGATCAGCTCGCGAATAGACCCATTCACAAATCTGTATGCTTCTCGTTCCGTTCGGCGGAAGCGGGACTAGCGGTCTTAACCTCCGTCTCGTACGGTGAGCGGGGTCGATTGCTCGATTTCGAAGGCGCGTCGCCGAGCTTGTTGCTCTCGCGGATGACCTTGCCTACCACGAGCGCGACCAAGAAGCCGGCCGCGAGCCATCCTATTAAAAGCAATAATGCCTGTTCCATGATCTTTCCTCGGGATTCCGTTGGCAAGCGCAGTGCAATTCGCAGCGCCGAAACAACAACAGAAATAGTAATATCCGAGACCCGCGCGTCCTTGGTCTGGGACGACAACCTGTTAGCCTGAGGCGTCCACCCACAACGAGGAAAGAGGAGGGCACGAGCCATCAGAAGACAGATCGCCAGACGTGGTTGCAGTTTCCTCTATTGCAGGCCATGCTAAACGAAGAAATGCCAACGATATCCTCGACAACGTTAGAGCCTGAAGTAATCATCGCTTCGCGGAGGCAGGCCGAACGGCTGCTGATGTCGGAAAGCCCGGGTCTTCCAATCTGCCATATGATCTCGATCGGCGCTCCGGGCGACCCCGTTCCCGAGGGTTTTGATCTCTGTGCGACAGCGATTCGTTTGGAGTTCTTCGACGTTTCGCAAGATACGGATTTTGAGTACGGACCGCAGGCCTGGCAGGTCGAGCGGGTGATCGACTTCGCCCACACGATTCAAGGCCAAGGCGGCAAGCTCCTGGTGCATTGCGAAGCAGGAATCTCGCGTTCCAGCGCGGCCGCCCTGACCGTGTTTGCGACCTGGTTGGGGGTCGGCAAAGAACAAGAAGCGGTGGACAAAACCTATGCAGCCCAACCACAAGCCTGGCCTAACAGCTTGTTTGTCGAGTTGGCCGATGACTTACTCGGGCGTGACGGCACGCTGGTCGCTGCGGTCAATCGGGCCATTGAAAAGCTGGACGTGGAGGAGCTCCTGCGTCGCTATGCCCAGCGTATGAATCGCGGCGAATGAGTGATTCAGGTGCCATGGAACCCGCACTGATGCGGAGCCCGGCTTTCCTTGGTTTGGCCCTGGGTACTGCTAGGTTTTTCTTACCTGCCTTTGGTTGTCGTTCATGCGCTCCCAGGGCCTCTTCAAGTCCCGAATCCTGGGGTGTTCGGTTGATGACTTCCCCAGGCAAGTGTTCGGCGACGTCAGTGGCGGCGACTACAGGTAGATCAGGTCGGACCAATTGTACGCATGGCCTGCACGAGCAACTAGATCTGCCTCAACGTCGCGTCGTCTGTGCAGCCCCGCCAGTACATTGGGATCCCACAGTCTTTTCATGAGCCGCAGTTGGTCAGCGATACGATTCAAGTTCTTGCGTCTGACGAGTTCCTTGATGGCTTTCATCTCCCGGCGGCGTGATCCGGACATCGCTGTCCCGCGGTTGTAGACTAGCGACAACAGCATCGCTTGGGCATCGGCCGGTAACCGCTCCACACCCGGGTAGACGCGGCGTGTGTCTTTTGCAATCCGCGGCAGAGTCGACTCATAGAAAACTCGCCGCGCGCTTTCAAACGGGATAAGAACGTTACGCAGCCGCCACAGTGCTCGATGGGCATCTTCGCCCTTGAGCCCAGCGACCGCGACAAGTCGTTTGACATCGCCATCCGGGATACGTCCTTTCCAGTCCTGTTCGATTTGGCGTGCCCTGTTGTAACCCAGATCGTAGCCGATTCCGATCGTTACGCCGCTTCGCCCCCCGGGCCACATCGGTTTCTTTAGCTTACGGTAATAATATTGCGGAGAAGATATTTCAAACTCGATCAAATGTTCCAAGCCAAGACGCGAGGCAATGAGGCTGAATCCCGGATGCGCGCGATCGTCTTCCCGTTTGGCGATAACCCGTTCGATCGCCGTAAGGGTTGCCGGACCCAGAATACCGTCATCATCGACGTCCAGTGCCCGTTGAATCGCCATCAGTCGTTCTTTCACCGTAAAAGCCATGAATATTGACCTCCCGGAAGGTTTTGCCTCGCAGATGTACCACAGTTCACCGTGATTACCGAGCCCCACCACGACCGCGAGCGCAACGGATCCGATGATCTACTTCATGAACTATTCGTTCGAAAACGGTCTCGGAGCGCTCGGACCATCTGTGGTAGCCTGAGATCATATGCCCCAACCTGCGATGCCTGTTCCCACGTTTGACCCTTACTGGTGGGAAGCAGCTCCCCTAGCCGAGTTGCCGAGGCAACCGGTTCCCGAGCGCGTCGACGCCGTCGTGGTCGGCGCCGGGTTTGCTGGCTTGAGTGCGGCCCTGACCCTGGCGCGGGCGGGTCGTGCAGTGGCGGTTTTCGATCAAGACCGGCCCGGCGAAGGCGCATCGAGTCGAAACGGCGGGATCGCCAGCGGCAACATCAAGATCCGCTTCAGCAAGATGATCGAGACTATCGGGCTGGCGCGTGCGAAGGCCATCTATGAGGAAGGCCAACGCGCCCGGATGGACCTTGTTCGCTTCATCGAAGAGGAAGGGATCGACTGCGGTTTCGATCTGAGCGGCCACTTCACGGGTGCCGTTCGCCCGGCTCACTACGAGGCCCTGGCGCGCGAGGGGGAACTCATCAACAAGCATCTCGACCTCGAGGTCTACATGGTGCCGAGGTCGGAACAACATGGCGAAATCGGGAGCGACTTTTACTATGGCGGGATGGTAAAGCCGGACGTCGGCGGGCTTCATCCAGGGCTGCTGCATGCCGGTATGTTGGCGCGGACACAGGCGGCGGGCGCGACGATCCATGCCCGCACAAGTGTAAATGGCTTAGGTCGCGACCAAGACGGCTTCGACGTCCACACCGCGCATGGTCGCCTGCGGGGGCGAGATGTCGTCATTGCGACTAACGGCTACACGGGGTCAGCGACGCCTTGGCTGCAGCGGCGGATCGTGCCGATTCCGAGTCAGATCATCGCCACGGAGCCGCTCGATCCAGCGCTCATGCACCGTTTGATGCCGAAGCATCGCATGATCGGCGAAACCCGTAACCTGTATCACTACTATCGCCCATCGCCGGACGGAACGCGCATTGTTTTCGGCGGACGCCGCGGGGCCGAGACAAACGACCCGAAGGCGAAGTTCCGACAGCTGTATCGCAACCTGGTGGAGATCTTTCCGGAGCTCGACGGTGTAAGCGTGACGCACTCATGGTGGGGCTACACCGGCTATACGTTCGATTACCTGCCGAAGGTAGCGGTGCACGAAGGTGTCTACTACGCCACCGGTTTCTGCGGCTCAGGCGTCGTGTGGGCGCGGTGGTTAGGCCGGAAGGCGGCGTTGCAAATCCTCGGTGATGCCGAGGGCAAAACCGTCTTCGACGAGGCGCCGTTTCAAACACGCCCTCTGTACCGCGGCCGACCCTGGTTTCTGCCCGTGATCATCGGCTGGTACCGCATTAAGGATCGATGCGGAGCAAGCTGACGACGGCGCCAAAGAAAAAGTGCCAGGAGCCGCACGGATTAAGGCCCTTCGGCTGCGCGCGCGTAGGTCGGGAGCCACCCGCCGGGCGGCGTTAGATCGAGAATATTAGGGTCGCGGGAGGCGCGGCCCGATATGAGGTAACGCTGGCCGCGATAGGCCCAAACGCGTAGATCGGTCCACAGGGGCGGTGCCTCGCTCCCCGGCGCCGCCAGCGATGCCTTCGGCACCTTTTTCTGGGCGACATAGCCGCGCTGTTTCTTCAGCAGTTGACGCAGCCGCGCGTGACCCACTTCAGAGCTTTTCAGTACGCCGCGCCCGGCATAGCCGTGGGTCGGTTTGAAAACGAACTCGTCTCGCCTGCGTACAATCTCTTCTATGTTTTCGGGTCGCAGCAAATGCGTTTCCGGCACATGCGCGCTCAGAAGCGCGCGTTCGTGTTCGTGAATGCCGAGCTCTTTATCCCATTCTGGGAGCGACAGGAATTCCAGCAGTCGCTTATCGCTGCGTGTGCTGTAGGTAAAAGGGTTGGGGGCGACGTAGACGCGCCCGTCGAGGTAGGCAGCCCCCAAGCTTTCGAAGACTTCTCCCTGCCAAAGGAAATCCGTGGAACGATTGACGATGAAACAAATGTCCTGCCCATGCCAGCGCAACTGCCTTCCATCCCAGGAGGTCTCTTCAGGGCTGCCGATTACCGCGCTCCATCCACGCTCGCGAAACAGCCTGCACAATAGATCCAGTTCCTGGCGGAACTTGCCCGTTCGCAAGGAGCCAGCATCGTCGAGGATAAGAAATAGACCATCGGGAATCTTGCCGAAAAATGCTCTGGCCTCGGTCTCGACAATCGCGACGAGGTACGCACAAAGGGCGGAGAAAGGCGTGGGGGGTTCCAGTGCTGCCTCGCGCTGCGGCCCGGACAGGCGATGAAAGATATCATTAATAAGGGATGCGAACAGGAAGCCAGAGCCGTTATCGTTGAATTCGATCAATTTCCATTTCAGCGGCCGATCGGCAGGGAGATGGAAGTCCCATGCACTAAAGAAGCAAACTTCGGCCCGTTTGTGCTGCGTGATTGCCGGCGCTGCAGCGGTGACGGCCTGTTGCCACGCGGGCCGCGTTGTCACGTGCTCGAAAGTGCGAATGAATTGGTCTATTTTCGTCAGAATCGCCTGCGGGATCGCCTGATGCCAAGGTACGACGGAAAACGCCTGCGGAATCGGCGGCAGCCCGGCTTCGTGAAGGGCGCTAAACAGCCTGTCTGCTCTGGTTTGTATCATTTCTAAAACCGGGCGCAGATCACAGTTTTCAGTAATGTACCGGCAGAAATAAGGGCGAACGAAAGCGTCCCTGCCGTTTGATTAAGGATGCATGGACCACGATGCGCGGCGGGACTTTCGTCTCAAGTTCGAAGCGGCCTGGAGCTTTGTTTAACGGCGTCATACAGAGGCGAAAGGTTGTCAGAAACCTTCCCTAGCCCTCACTTCTGACCCACGCAAAGCAACGCGCCTACGTAGGGCTTGGTTCTACTGTTGTTCATGAGCACGTATCGCACCCGTCCGATCTTTAATATCTGTTGGCGAAATCGCGAGCTAGACATCCAATAATAGAATAACCGGGCCAACAGCCGCTGGAGCTCGAAAAACCCGCCGACCGCTGTGCTGTACTCGCCCCAGGTATAGGTCCCGACCACCGGCTCGGTCTCGATGTTTCGTAGACCGGCCTGGCCGAACCAGCCTGTCCACTGCGATGGTGTGGGCAGCACCAACGGTAACCCTGTCACTTCCGTGAAGGCCTTGCCGGCCTGCTCAATGAGCACACTGGCATCACGCGGAAGCGCCTCTCGCTGGTAGAGCTCATTGACGCCGACGAATCCACCGCCTCTGAGGACGCGAACGTATTCTTTGAAAATTCTCTCTTTCTCCAAGAAAACGGAGGCGAACTCTGTCAACACGATGTCGAAGGAATTGTCCGCAAAGGGCAGCCGGTGAGCGTCGGCGACAAAGAACTGTATCTGCTCGTCAAGACGCCAATCCCGTGCGCGCTGCTTGGCTTTGGCGATCGCTCGTTCGGCGATGTCGACACCCACGACCTTACAACCACAACGCTTCGCTATGTGACAGACGCTGTAGCCAACGCCGCAGCCCACGGCTAAGAGGGTTTTGTGGCGATCGATATGGCAAAGCTCCACAAGGCGCTTGGTTGCCGCTGTGCCACCCCAATGGAAATACGGCGCGCCGAGCTCTGCTAGCAAGTCGTAGTAGTCCAGTTCTTCTAAGTCTTCATCCATTTTCTGCTACAGACATATCGCGCTTCCGCACGAATGCCGCCGAGCGCGTAGCGCCCGCGCGGATTCAGACCTTCCCTAGAGGTTCAAGTGTCAGCGTATTGTCTGCGGTCAGGCGTACGTGTGTGCCAAGCGCTTTGCCTTCTCGGGTCAGCATGTCACGCAACCACGCAGCATCGCCCTTGGAAGTGCGATTCAACCTCAAGCGTTTGATCTGCAACGGGGTCATCTCGAGGTGGACCAGTGTACCCGCTGATGGATCTAGGGTTACGAAGTACATGAGCACGAGATCACTGCGAAAATCTTCGTATCCGCCGACACCTTCGTAGTCATTAATAAAATCACCACAGCCATAAATGATTGGTCTGTGCCGATAGACCTCGATGCCTTTCGGGTGATGCGAGGAGTGGCCGTGGATCACATCGATCCCTGCCTTATCAATAAGTCCGTGGGCAAATGCTCTCTCTTGAGCTGGGATCTTGTAACCCCAATTGTTTCCCCAGTGAATCGAAGCTACGACGACATCGCCTTGGCGTTTGATCGCCCTTACTTTAGCGGCGATGCGATCAACGGTGGCGCCCGAGAAGTCGTTCAATAGATTGACACCGGGCCTGTCTACCGCGGCCGCCCAATCGTGCGGGATTCCGCTCGTGGCCGCGCCAAATCCGAAGACTAGGACTCGCCGTCGAGCGCCGAGCGTTAGAATGGCAGGCGCTTCCGCCTTTTCGAGGTTGCCTCCGGCACCCGCAGTGCGCACGTGGATCTTCTGTAGAGTCCGAACCGTCTCCTTCAATCCGGCATAGCCCCAGTCGAGAATGTGATTGTTGGCAAGTGTGCAGCAGTCGATACTCGCCGCAGCGAGGCAGGGGACATTGGCCGGATGCATGCGGTAGTTGATGCCCTTTCCTCGCCAGTAATCGTCGCTTTTTGTCACACTGGTTTCGAGATTGACGATACGCAGGTGAGGCGCCACGCGCCGTAATTCCTGCAAAGCATCGCCCCAGATGTAAGAAAAATCGACCGGCCTTGGTATGGGACCGTGGGCGCGCTCAGCCAATGCGACATAGTCGAGCGCCGTCTTCACGTAGGGCTCATAGAGGCGGGGATCGCTGGGGTGGGGCAGGGCTTGATCGATACCGCGCCCCGTCATGATGTCGCCGGCAAGAAACAAAGTAACCGGACCGGCGCTGCCAGATGGTATGCCCAGCGCTTCACGCATGCCCGATACCGGGTTTGCGGCTAGGAGTATCGCCTTGGCCGCATTACTGAAAAATGTCCGTCGCTTCACTCTATATGATTACTATGCCCGCGACTTTTGTCCACGCGGGCAAGCGCGATCATCGGCCTGTTCGGGCACCCGCTAGGGAAGGGCGGTGACGCACATGGTCGAAAAATCTAAACAAAAAAGCAAACAGCGATTGGGGTCAGACCTTGAATTGCGAAGTCGCCGGGGCGCAGAAACGAGAAGGGGCTGGGGCGGAAGGAAACGACAATACAAGTATCCACGTCAATGATCAACGGCGAATCTGCTTCATTTGGCTAAGCGCAGCCGCAGGGCTTCGTATTTGCGCGTAGATAGACGGCGACGCAGGAAGCGTCGCCGTCGAAAGCTAAGTGCGCGCCCTCAGTGGGTCGGCCTCATCGCTTCCAGAACCTCCCCTGCGAGCTCGTGGGAATGCCGCGCCAGATCGTCAACGGAGAGAAATCCCGCCATGGTCTTGTCGCGGTTCAGAACCGCGAGCCGGCGGATGTG
>CAYFXM010000075.1:0-11550 GCA_964346965.1 uncultured Actibacterium sp.
CCGGAAAGCGGGACGCGACCGCGACGAGGGCCACATAGGCAAACGCGACGATCACCAGCGCACCATAGACCGTCTCTGCCATGACCGGCTCGAGCAGCGTGCGGATAAAGATCATCGCGAAGGTGATCAGTCCAAGGAAGATGAACCCGCTGAGGAACAGGATCAGGATCATCAGGACGCCAATCTTGCGACCGTCCTTTTTTAAACCCTCCAGCCCCATTTTCAGGCTTTCCAGATGCACGATGTATAGCAACGCGATGTAGGAGATTACCGCTGGCAGAAAGGCGTGTTTGACCACGTCGATATAAGGAATATTGACGTATTCCACCATCAGGAAGGCCGCCGCTCCCATCACAGGCGGGGTCAGTTGGCCGTTAGTGGACGAGGCCACCTCGACGGCACCGGCTTTCTCGGCTGGGAAGCCGATACGTTTCATCAGTGGGATGGTAAATGTCCCGGTCGTGACGGTGTTGGCGATGGAGGAACCAGAGATCATCCCGGTCATCATCGAAGACAAGACCGACGCTTTAGCGGGACCGCCGCGCAACGCACCAAGCAGAGCGATTGCAACCTTAATGAACCAATTGCCGCCCCCTGCCCGGTCCAGCAACGCGCCAAACAGGACAAACAGGAAGATCATCGAAGTCGACACACCGAGAGCGACACCGAACACGCCTTCGGTTTGCATCCAGTAGTATCCAAGTGCCTTGGACAACGACGCACCACCATAGTTGGTAATGTTGCGTATCCACTCGCTTTCACCACCGAAGAATGTCAGGCAAAGGAAGGCCGAGGCGATAATGACCAGCGGAAGACCGAGGGCCCGATAAACGCAAATCAGCAAGACGACCAAGCCGATTGCGCTCATCGTGATGTCAGATGTCGACCAAAGGCCGGGCCGATCAGCAATCTCGAACCGGAAAACGATAAGGTAAAGACATGCGCTGACTCCAAGCGCGATAAGCGCCCAGTCATACAGTGGGATGCGGTCTCGTGGCGAAGATTTGAATAGCGGGAACGCCATTGTCGCCAAAGCGATTGCAAAGGCCAAATGCACGAAACGGGCCTGCGCCACGATATTCGCAAAGTCAGAAATTCCGGTCACCTGAGCGACGATACCGGGCAGTTTAGATGCAATATAAAGTTGGAAAATGGACCAAAGAATACAAATGGCGATAATGGCTCGCCCCTGAATGCCTGCGGGATTTCTGGCCCCCGTGTCGGCCTCTGCCACCATTGCATCAGCGGCGGCGCTGCCTTCCGTCTTATCGTCCTGAGCCATAACAACCTCCGTAAAATGATTGTGCAGGGGCGCCCCGGCAAAGGAGCGCTCCCGCTTATCTCATTCCATTTCGGAACGCGTTATTTCAACAGGCCGAGTTCCTTATAGGCACGCATCGCGCCCGGATGCAGCGGCGCGCTCTGGCCGTCGTGGACCATCTGCATCGCATCCAGATTTTTAAACGCCGGGTGCAAGTTGCGGAAGTCGTCGAGGTTCTCCATCACCGACTTGGCAACGATGTAAACCACGTCGTCCGAAATCGCCGCCGAGGTCACGAAGGTCGCGCCCACACCGAAGGAGGTAACGTCCTCGTCCGTACCTTTGTACATGCCGCCTGGAACAGTGGCCTTACGGTAGAACGGGTTGTCCTCAATCAACTTATCAACCGCCGGACCGTTTACCGAAATCAGCTTGGCGTCGCAGGTTGTGGTCGCCTCTTTGATCGCGGCGGCCGGGTGACCAATGGTGTAGATCATCGCATCGATATTGCCATCGCAAAGCTGCTTGGCCATCTCCGAACCCTTGTACTCGGTCGCCAGTGCGAAATCATCCATGCCAAGGCCAAAGGCGCCCATAGCGACTTCCATGGTGGCCCGCTGGCCAGAGCCCGGGTTACCCACGTTTACACGCTTACCTTTCAGGCCGGGGAAGTCGGTGATGCCGCTATCCGCACGCACAATCAAAGTAAACGGTTCCGGGTGAACCGAGAACACCGCCCGTACATCCGGGAATGGATTGTCCGAGAACTTCGAGGTGCCGTGATAGGCATGGTGCTGCCAGTCAGACTGGGCAACGCCGAATTCCAACTCTCCGGCTTTGATCGTGTTGATGTTGTAGACGGAACCACCTGTGGATTCGACCGCACAGCGGATGCCATGCTCTTTCCGGCCTTTGTTCACCAGACGGCAGATTGCACCGCCAGTCGGATAGTAGACGCCGGTCACGCCGCCGGTGCCGATCGAGATAAACTCTTGCGCCGTCGCCATGGCCGAAAAGGCCATCGACGCGGCAACAGCCACAGCTGTCAATTTAAGTTTATAATACATTGTCTTAGCTCCCTGATTAATAACACAGACATTTGGATTCAATTTCAGTCAGCCCAGAACTCCCCCAGGCTTTCATTACGGGCTTCTACGTCCCGAATTCTTGCGCTGGTGGCCCCGTCCGACTGGGCCACCAGCATTGCAATCATCGTTTCCAGCAGAGCCACTGTTGCCGCATAGGAGGAAAAGAACTGCGGGCTGTCCGAGGGGACGATGAATGAATACTTAGCGTGTTTGCTGGCAGGGCAAGTGTGGCTGTCGGTTATCACGATCACTTTTGCCCCTGAATTATTCGCCATTTCGGCGGCCATCACCGCCCGACGTGCATAAGGATTTTTTGTAACAATCAACAAAACATCCTTCGCATCGAGATCTGCCATCGTGGCCCCCAAAGAGGCCCCCATGCGATTGGCCAGCGCCCACTTGGTACTGAAGTAATTGGCAAGATAGGCCATGTATTCGACGATTCCTGTCGAGCTGAAGGCCCCGAAAAGTACAACCTTTCGCGCCTCATTCAGCGCATTGACCGCTTCTTGCAACCGTTCTTGATCAATCCGCTCGCCTAGTGCGGAAATGTTCCAAATGCAGGCGGTCGCCTGTCGCTCAAGAATTGCCTGCCCGACTGCGGGGTTTTGCTTCAGGCGTTCCGCCCGCTCGGCAAAAGACCCGCCACGATTACCAACCGCATTTCTCAGCAGTTCTCTCATTTCCTCGTAGCTGTCGAAATCTAGCGTTCGTGCAAGTCGAGACAGTGTGGCCGGCGAAACACCACTCGCAGCGGAAACGGCCCTAAGAGAGCGTGTTGCGACATCTGTTTGATTTTCAACGACAAAATCCGCGGCATCCCGCAGCTTGGCGCTGAGGTCTGCGTATCTCTCCGAAATTCTATCTTCTACCCGAGCTGAAAGGTTCACGAATCTCTCCACTTGACGAGAATTTTTCATTTGTTTTATTTTTAGTCAAGTGGTGAAACACTTGTTTCAGCCTCGCCGACATTAGAAGAGAGCATAGATGGCCAGCGTAGATCAGCTTGCAAAAGACAGCGCCGTGCCAGAAATCGGGGCCCTGCCTCCTTTAAAAGTCACGGTCGCACCAAATGGCGCACGCCGCACGAAGGCGCAGCATCATGAACTGCCAATCACAATCCCGCAGATCGCAGAAACCGCACGTCTTTGCCATTCTGCAGGCGCTGACGAGATCCACCTTCACGTCCGCGATTCCGCCGGCCGCCATACCCTTGATCCGGGCATCTACCGCGAGGCCATAGCCGCCATTTCGACAGAAGCGCCCGGGATGGCAATTCAGATCACAACAGAATCCGCTGGACGTTTTGACGTGCTTACTCAATTGGAAACATTGACTGAATTGCGTCCCGATGCCGCCAGCGTTTCGGTAAGGGAAATTCTTCGCGACCCTAAACTCGCAAGGAGTCTTTATCACACCGCGACGGAAGCAAGCACCAAGCTACAGCATATCCTCTATGACGAAACCGACGTGAAAAACCTTCGGCGATTGATTGAAGATGGCACGGTCCCTGAACTTCAAAGTGACGTCATTCTAGTTCTCGGAAGCTACGATCCACCACGTCTGGCAATACCCTCGGAATTGCCCGATTTTGTCGGCTCCTTTTCCGGCGAATTTCCCAACTGGACCGTCTGCGCCTTCGGTCAATCCGAACATGACGTCGCCGAAGCTGCAATCCGCTTAGGTGGCCATATTCACATCGGATTCGAGAACAACATCCACCGACCAGACGGAACGTTGGCGACAGACAATACCGAGAACATCGTTCGAGCCGTTTCTGCAGCGCGAACCGCCGGACGCAGGTTGCTAAGCGAGGGTAACAAGACATGAGCCACGTCTTCCCACGCCATACGCGAAACCTCCCACCCATGGTGTCACATGGAGAAGGCGTGTTCCTCTATGACCAGTCTGGTAAAGCCTATTTCGACGGATCAGGTGGGGCTGCAGTGTCTTGCCTTGGCCATTCCGACGCCAAGGTTACCGCGGCAATCAAAGCCCAACTGGACAAAGTTGCGTACGCGCACACGAATTTCTTTACGTCAGAATCTGCCGAAGAACTGGCCGACAAACTTATCGCCAACGCGCCCGGCGGATTGGACAGGGTTTACCTGGTTTCCGGTGGCTCGGAAGCAATGGAAAGTGCACTCAAGCTTGCGCGGCAGTACTTCCTAGAGATTGGCCAACCCGAACGCCGCCACGTCATCGCCCGACGGCAGAGTTATCACGGAAACACGCTTGGTGCATTAGCTACTGGCGGGAATGAATGGCGACGCGCCCAGTTTGAACCGCTCTTGATTAATACACACCATATCTCTGCCTGCTATGCCTACCGAGAACAGGCAGAGGGTGAAAGCGAAGAGGATTATGGTCTTCGCGCAGCGAATGAACTTGAGGCGAAGATTCAAGACCTTGGTCCGGAAAATGTTATGGCCTTCGTCGCCGAACCGGTCGTTGGCGCGACCGCTGGCGCTGTTCCGCCGGTAAATGGTTATTTTAAACGAATCCGCGAGATCTGCGACAACCACGGAGTCCTATTGATCCTCGATGAGGTCATGTGCGGAATGGGGAGGACAGGTACGCTTTTTGCCTGTGAGCAGGACGGTATCAGCCCGGATATTTGTGCCGTCGCAAAAGGGCTCGGAGCAGGCTATCAGCCTATCGGTGCGATGATGTGTTCTGCCCCGATTTACGAGGCCATCCGGACTGGCTCTGGATTTTTCCAACACGGCCACACCTATCTTGGGCATCCGACCGCCGCGGCAGCCGCACTGGCTGTACTTCGAAGGCTAGTGGACGACGAACTGGTTGACCGCGCGTCAACCGTCGGCGCCGAGCTACGCGATGCTCTTGAAGACACTTTTAAGAACCACCCGCATGTAGGCGACATTCGGGGTCGCGGGCTGTTTCTGGGACTTGAAATCGTTGAAGACCGTGAGCGAAAAGCCCCCTTCCCGCCCATTCTTCGCATCCCCGAGAAAATCAAAGCAACGGCGTTCGATTCAGGTTTGATATGCTATCCAATGAGCGGCACGATCGACGGCAAGAATGGCGCCCATATTCTTCTCGCCCCGCCCTTCATCATGGAAGACGCACACATCGATCTGATTGTCGGTGCGCTGCAAAGAGCGTTGAGTTTCAAGTAGAAACCGTTAACCACTAATTCTCACCATCTGCCCGACGTCGACACGGTAAAGTGGGATTGCGGATTTTCCTATTCCGTCCCGCGGCTCCCTCCAAGGCAGGCGGTCTAACGGGCTGACAGGAGACGATCACAAATGTTTCTGGGACTTGACCTCGGTACATCTGGCCTGCGGGGACTGTTGATCCGCGAAGACCAAAGTGTCGTTGCGGCAGCTGAAGCAACCTATGGCACATCCCGCCCCCACTCCGGATGGAGCGAGCAGAATCCAAAAGACTGGCTGCAAGCTTGCAGAAGCGTAATTGCAGATTTGCGCGAACGCGCGGCAAAAGAGATATCTGCATTGAAAGGTATCGGTATCTCTGGGCACATGCATGGCGCGACATTCTTAGACGCCGACGCGAATGTGCTGCGACCATGCATTCTCTGGAACGACACACGCAGCGTTGACCAAGCGAAACGTCTCGATTCTGCACCAAGCATACGCGAAGTAAGTGGCAACATCGTATTTCCTGGCTTCACATCTCCGAAGCTGGTCTGGCTGGCTGAAAACGAGCCCGAGATCTATGCCCGTGTAGCCAAGGTTCTCTTGCCCAAGGATTACGTAAACCATTGGCTGACCGGAGAGTTCAGTTCAGAGATGTCAGATGCGGCCGGGACAGCCTGGCTGGATGTAGGAAATAGGGAATGGTCAGAACTGCTACTTTTTTCTTCGGGAGCAACACTCGACCAAATGCCCAATCTGCGTGAGGGAACGGAACCAGTGGGCCTTCTGAGGCCTGCTCTTGCAGCGGAACTCGGCCTTCCTCAAAACGTAGTTGTTGCAGCCGGCGCCGCTGACAATGCGGCTGCGGCGTGCGGGATCGGGGCGCTTGGCGAGGGAGATGGCTTCGTATCCCTAGGCACCTCGGGTGTTTTATTGGCCGCTCGCGACGAATGCGTGCCGAAGCCTGATAGCGCGGTCCATACATTCTGCCACGCCGTCCCCGACAAGTGGTTCCAGATGGGGGTGATCCTTGCCGCAACTGACAGCCTCAATTGGTTGGCAGGCAATCTACAGACAGATGCAGCGAGCCTGACATCTGCCCTCGGAGAAACGATCACCGCCCCGGGCCCTGCTCGCTTCTTACCCTATCTCTCTGGCGAACGAACCCCTCACAATGACAGCGCTATTCGCGGTGCTTTTCTTGGTCTTGACATCAACATGGGCCACGACGACCTGACACGTGCCGTGATCGAAGGTGTTAGCTTTGCCCTTAGAGACTCGCTAGAGGCTTTAAGGGCAACCGGTGCATCACTCAATAGCGCTATAGTCATTGGAGGAGGCTCTCGGTCTCGGTATTGGGTTGAGCTATTGGCAACCACACTAAATCTGCCTCTCGATCTACCAGAAAAGGGAGAGTTTGGAGCCGCACTTGGCGCTGCCCGCCTCGCAATTTGCGCAGTAACAGGGTCATCGCCCGACGACATAATGACAAAACCAATGATCGGCGAAACCATAGGGCCGCGCAGCGATCTGGTGGACGAGTTTGCTGACGCCTATTCTAAATACCGCAATCTTTACGAGGGTATTAAGGCCTTGTAATCGAAACGAATAATTCTATTCCTTTCCCATCTTCAGTGACTTCAATTGCAGATCTGTCTCGGGTCAAAAAACCAAAGTGCTAGATCCGCATTGAAAGCCCGTCGTGGAACAGATGTACCTTCGTGGGATCAGCCGTCATCCGCACTATCTTGCCGCGCAATTCCTTGTGAATACCCGGCAACTTGGCGATCAGACCTTCATCCCCTTGATGGTTCTCAAAATACAGAAGCGTCACTTCGCCCAACGCCTCGGTGATATCGACACGGGCTTCAAAGATTGCCTCGCCACCGGTTTCAAAAAGATCTTCCGGGCGGACACCGATATTGACCACCTTCCCCGTATCAGATTCGGTGGTGGCAATTGAAGAAACCGCCACGCCGCCAGCGTCCAGGGCTACGGTCGTTTGTGCGCCAGTCGCAGTGATCTTACCCGGCAACAAGTTCATGGCGGGCGAACCGATGAACTGCGCAACAAACTCGTTCTCTGGACGTTCATACAGATCAAGCGGAGAACCAACCTGCGCGATCCCCTTGTTGGCAAGAACCACAATCCGACTGGCGAGTGTCATTGCTTCGACCTGATCATGGGTCACATAGATCATCGTGCGGTCAGGCATCGCCTCTTTCAGCCTCGCAATCTCGATCCGCGTCGCAACTCGCAGGGCCGCATCAAGGTTGGAAAGCGGTTCATCGAACAGATAGACCTTGGGGTCGCGTACGATCGACCGACCGATGGCAACACGCTGGCGTTGGCCGCCTGACAAGGCCTTGGGCAAGCGGTCCAGATAATCCTCAAGTTGGAGAACCTTGGCGGCCTCCTCGACGGCTTGGTCAATTTCTGCCTGCGGTTTCTTTGCGATCTTCAGAGCGAAGGACATATTCTCGCGAACGGTCATATGCGGGTAAAGCGCGTAGCTTTGGAACACCATTGCAATGCCGCGCTGTGCAGGCGGCATATCGTTCATAACCTGACCATCGATAGTCAGTTCTCCGCCGGTGATTTTTTCCAGCCCCGCGATCATTCGCAGTAGCGTAGACTTGCCACAGCCCGAAGGGCCGACAAAGACGATCAGTTCACCCGGTTCGATGTCGAGATTGATGTCATTCAATACATTAACGTTACCGCCATAGGTTTTCTCGACGCCACGAAGCTTTAGTTCCGCCATTTTTTTACCCCGCCTCTTTCACTGCGATGCAATATTGCCAGGGGCCAAGAGTTAGCTGGCCGCCATTTGGGGCAACTGCCCCTTCGATTTCAGGTGCCGAATTTGTCCATGCTCCAGCGGGTAGCTCGGCGCTCAGCTCTCCATCACCCAGATTGAAAGCACAGAAGAGTTCTTCCCCACTATTCATACGGGTGAAGGTCAGCAGGTCACCAATAGCAGCCATATCCTTTTGCTCACCGGTCATGAGCGCAAGATGCGCGTGGCGAAAAGCGATAACGCCGCGATAATGGTGCAGGATCGCATCTGGGTCAGCTTCTTGCCGATCAACCGCCATGGATGCCTGTTCGGCGCTGACAGGCAGCCATGGCTTAGACGATCCAAAGCCTGCGTTTTCGGATTGCGTTTCCCAAACCATCGGAGTCCGGCAACCGTCGCGGCCTTTGAATTCCGGCCAGAATTCGATGCCATAGGGATCCTGCAGGTCGTCGAAAGCCACGTCCGCCTCTGCCAGCCCCAGCTCTTCGCCTTGAAACAGGCAAGCCGATCCCCGCATGCACATCATGAGCGTTACATAGGCGCGCTTTGCCGCATCCGGCAGGTTCCAGCGGGTGGCGTGACGGACGACGTCGTGATTGGAAAAGGCCCAGCATGGCCAGCCATCAGGAGCCTCGGTCGCAAGCCTGTCGAATACCTCTTTTACCCATGCAGCAGTCGCACGTCGTCCCTCAAGGAATTCAAAGGCGTAGCACATGTGCATGCGTTTATCGCCCTCGGTGTATTCCCCCATTATCTGCAAACCACGCTGCGCGTCGCCGACCTCTCCTAGACAAGCACGGGCGTCGTATTCATCCGTCAGCGCACGCAGTCGTTCTAGGAAAGCCAGATTCTCTGGCTGGCTTTTGGAATATAGGTGGTTTTGGTGATTGTACGGATTCACCTGTGGCGCAATGGTGCTATTGCGCTCATCCATCGGCAGGGCCGGGTTGCTGCGCAGATGCTTATCGTGAAAATAGAAGTTAATGGTATCCAATCGGAACCCATCCACACCGCGCTCCAGCCAGAACCGGGCGACGTCAAGCAACGCCTCTTGTACTTCCTCGCAATGGAAGTTCAGATCTGGTTGCGAAGTCAGGAAATTGTGCAGGTAGTATTGCAGGCGGCGGCTATCCCAATGCCACGCAGGACCGCCAAAGATAGATAGCCAGTTGTTTGGCGGCGTTCCGTCAGGCTTCGGATCAGCCCAGACGTACCAATCCGATTTGTCGTTCTCTTTATCCGTGCGGCTTTCCACGAACCACGGATGCTGGTCAGAGGTGTGGGACAACACAAGGTCAATCATCACCTTCAGGCCCAACTCATGCGCCCGCGCGAGAAGCGCGTCGAAATCCGCCAGCGACCCGAACATCGGATCGACATCGCGATAGTCGCTTACGTCGTAACCGAAATCCTTCATCGGTGACTTGAAGAAGGGCGAAATCCAGATCGCGTCCACCCCAAGCGAAGCAACATAGTCTAGTCGTTGGGTTATCCCGCGCAGGTCTCCGACACCGTCACCGTTGCTGTCCTGAAAACTGCGCGGGTAAATCTGATAGATCACTCCGCCCTGCCACCATTCGGGCTGTTGTTCGGTTTCGAAGATCGCGTTTGAAGAGGATTGTGCGTTCATGATCCTATCCTATTTCACAGAACCGGCCAGAAGACCGCGCACCAGGTAGCGTTGCATTGTAAAGAAGACGATCAGCGGCACCGAAATCGAGACGAAAGCCGCCGTTGCCAGCACCTCCCAGTTGCCGCCATAGGTGCCTAATAGCTCCACAATCTGGGCAGTCATGACGGTTGTCTGACCGGTGGCGTCAATTAGGAATACCTTCGCGACCAGCAGGTCATTCCACGTCCACAGGAACTGGAAGATCGCGAAAGACGCCAGTGCCGGGAAACTGAGCGGCAGAATGATTTTCACGAAAATCTGGAACTCGGTCGCTCCATCCACTCGTGCGTTTTCGATGATGTCGCGTGGCAGACCAACCATGTAGTTCCGCAAAAGATAGATCGCCAATGGCAGCCCAAAGCCAGTATGCGCCATCCACGTCCCCAGATAGCCTTTGCCGATGCCAATCCCAAGATGGAGTTTCAGCAGCGGTATCAGCGCTAGTTGCAGCGGCACAACCAAGAGCCCCACGATAACCGCGATCAGAAGTGCCCGTCCGGGGAAATCCATCCACGCGAGTGCATAGGCCGCGAAGGCCGCAACCAGTATCGGAATGACGGTCGCGGGGATCGTCACCGTCAGCGTGTTGAAGAACGCTGTCACCATGCCAGTGGAGTTCTCTTTGTCGAACAACATCGAGTTATAGTTCTCGAACGTCAGTTCGGGCGGGACGGTCGCAACAACGAATACGCGTTGACCACGTGACCCGGAAAAGGCTTCGGTATTTTGCATGCGATATTTGCCGTCTGACTGGACGGTAATCGTGCCGCCTTTCCGCAACTCCGCCGTTTCCCCCGGCTTAAAAGCGTCAATCGCTCGAGAACTGATACCCCAAGCGGAAATCTCTGCCTCCTTCCCGGCTTCAAGCAGTTGGCCTTCAATAACGAACAAACCGTCCTGTTGTACCTGTGTGTCGGGCGAAGCGCTGCGCAAGGTCAGGTTCTGTTCGGACGGGGTCATCGCCCGCCACCAACCACTCGTCGCGATCTGGTCGGCCGTCCTGAACGAAGACACAAACAGGCCAGCGGTCGGGAACAGCCACAGGAACACAAGGAACGCGACAGAGATGTGAACGACCCATGTGAGGGTGGATTTGGTTCCGGCAATATTATCCATCTTGCCCTCCTCAGCGCATTTCATTGCGCGCGTTGCGCACGTTCCAGACAAGGATCGGCATCACCAGCAGCATGATCACCATCGCGCTGGCAGAGCCGACGCCCCAGTCATTCGCCCGGAACAGCTTGTCGAACATGTAGTTGGCCAACACCTGCGTTTCCCATTGACCGTTGGTCATGGCGAAAACGATGTCGAAGACCTTCAGAACGGTGATCGTGATCGTAGTCCAAACCACCAGAATGGTGTTCTTGATCTGCGGCACCTTGATCTTGAAGAAGATCTGGATGGGGCTTGCACCGTCTACGATTGCGGCCTCAACGGTTTCCTCGGGGATACCGCGCAGGGCGGCCGACAGGATCACCATGGCAAAGCCGGTCTGAATCCAGATCAGCACGAGCATCAGGAAGAAGTTGTTCCAAAGCGGGATGGTCAACCAGGTTAGCGGCTCATCCCCTCCAAGCGTCATGTAGATCGCGTTGAATACACCG